>JBGPMX010000063.1:0-12814 GCA_041487215.1 Planctomycetia bacterium
CGCTGCCGTTCCTGCGCAACTGGATTCGGAAGACCTACGTGTTGTCGGCGCGCGACCGTTATCTCAAGACGGTGCGCCCCGGGTTGAGCGAGCAGGAGTGGCGCGACATCGACTTCGATTCGTACACGCTCAAGATCGCGTTCCCGTACGTTCGGGCGAACTACGCGGCGCTGAAGGCCCGCTTCCCGGACCTGCCGCCGATCGACACGCCGCAGCAGCTCTACGCGATCTCGAGCCTGCGTCCCTTTCTGGGCCAGCTGGGCGTTCCGTACTATTACGTCGTCGCCTACGACGACCCGGTGGTGTCCCCCGAGGACCATTTTCATCAGGTTCTGGCGGCCTGCCCGAACGCGTTGGTGGACGGCACGGTGCTGCCGCACGGCGGGCATCTCGGCTTCGACGCGGTGTGCGGCTACCCGTTCACGGCGTACGTTGCGGAGTGCTATTTCCGCTACTGGTCGGCGAACGCCGCGGTGAGCTCGGCCGATTCCCGCTAACGACCCTATTCCAGGGATGAAAGGCACCGAGATGGATCTCTGCGTGCAGGTGCGGCGCTCGCTAAGCGATCTGGGGGACGACGCTCTGGAGCGGGTGACGCGGGGGTCGAGCGTCTTCTTCGGCCGCGGCTGGTTTCGCATGCTCGATGCGCTCGATCTCAGCGCGCTGGTTGGCGGCTCGATCGAGCTGCGCTACGTCGTGGTCCGCCGCGGCGGTACGCCCGTGGCCGTCTGCCCATTTCTTATCACGCGCAGCCGGTCGATCTATTTCTTCTACTCGCTCGAAAAGTTCTTTTTCACGTCGTGGCAGGCCGAGCTGCTGCGGCTCGACCCCGCGCGCGCCGGATGGATTCGTTGGGTGTCGCGGATCGTGGCGGCGTACCGCGCGTTCGCGCGTGTGACGGGCGTAGAGACACGCGGCTGGGTACTGGCCGTCAGCCCGCTCAGCCATCGCGGGGACATCGCGCTGGCCGACCTGCCCGCGGACGAGCAGGAGCGGGTTCGCGCGGAAGTACTCGGGGCGCTGGAGGAAACGGCGCGGGATGAGAACCTGCCGCTCTGTTTCTTTGGCGTGCCGGAGGAGAAGCGGGCACTGCGGCGGCAGCTCGTGGAGCGCCGCTTCGAGGAGCTGTTCCTGGTGTACGACAACCTGCTCGAGCTGCCGGACGGGGATTTCGCGGCCTACCTGGACCGATTCCGGAGCGATGCGCGGCGGCTCTTCCAGCGTGAGATGAAGCAGGCGCGCGCGGCCGGGGTGCGGTTCGAGATCGCGTCCGGGATCGCGCCCCTGAGCGAGCGGCTGGCCGAGCTCTACGACGCGACGTACTCGAAGTACGGCGAGGAGCACTTCCACCATCCCGCCGCGTTCTGGTCGGCGCTGGAGCGGTTCGTGGCGCCGCAGGCCGAGGCGCTGGTGGCGTACCACGGGGGCGATCCCGTCGGCTTCTCGCTCCTCTTGCACGGCCAGGGAGATCTCTGGTTCTACCGCGTCGGCCGCTCGTACGAGGGGGAGGTGGGCGAGGCGCCGGTTTACTTCAACCTGGCGTTCTACGAGCCGGTGCGCCGCGCGGTCCAGCTCGGGGCGCGGCGGATCTGGCTCGGGTCGGGGGCCTGGGAAGCCAAGCGGCGGCGTGGCGCCGTCGGCCACGCGATCTACAGCTATCTCTGGTTCCCGCGCCGCTGGTCGCGCGGCGTGCTCATGCCGTACCTGAAGACGTTCACGCAGATCAGCCGCGAGCAGATGGCGGCTGCGACGCAGCCGAGCGCTTACCTCAAGGCCCGCCCGGATGCCCCGGCAGGCTCGCCGAAGCCTCACGCCCCCGTACGCTCCCCGCGCCCCACACGCGTCCGCGGCTGAGCAAAGCGGCACAATCCGCTCGTTCGGCGTGGGTCTCCCGACCCCGCCGCCCCAAGAGCGCAGGTCTCCTTGAGATTCGCCGTTCGGCGCGGGTCTCTGTTCGGCGTGGGTCTCCCGACCCCGCCGTCGCACCCGCCCAGTTCGGCGTGGGTCTCCCGACCCCGCCGCCCCAAGAGCGCAGGTCTCCTGGTAATTCTCCGACTCGATGCACTAGCTAGATGAATGATCGATCCGAACGAACGTTGGCACCCGGATCCGCGGATACCCCCCCTCCCCCCCTTGCGAAGGGGGGGACGCGGTGGGGTATCCGAGTCATCCAGTGCCCTACGCGGTTACGCCGCGCGCCACGGCGCTCAATCCGGCTCGCCAAAGTCCGCTACGATCACGGTCACGTTGTCGTGCCCGCCATGCCCGAGCGCCCGCGAGACGAGTTGCTCGCAGGCGGGCCGGACGCCCTGCTCATGGCGCAACACCTCCGCAATCTCCTCGTCCGATACCATGCCGGTCAAGCCGTCGCTGGCGAGCAGCAGCCGGTCGCCCGGCTCGAGACGCAGCTTGTGCACCTCGGCGGTGAGGCCCTGGCTGTGCCCGCCGATGGCATTGGTGACGACGTGCCGCAGCCGGTGATGCTCCGCCTGCTCGGGACGCAGCGTCCCCTGCCGGACCATCTCACCGGCCAGGGTGTGGTCTTGGGTCAGGCGGTCGAGCTCGTCGGTACGGAACAGGTACGCGCGGCTGTCCCCGGCGTGCACCACGAAGAGATCGGCATCGAGGGCATAGGCCATGGTAAGCGTCGTTCCCATCCCCTCGAGCTCGGGGTGCCGAACGGCCTCGCGGAACAGCTCGGCGTCGGCCCGTGCGAACGCCTCCTGAAACTCGGCGACCACGTTATCCTTTTCTGGCCCGCGCAGGTGAAAGAACCACTTGAGCGCGTTGAGCAGGAAGTCTTCGATCGTACGGACGGCCAGCGCGCTGGCCCGCTCGCCGCCCTTCTCTCCGCCCATCCCATCCGCCACCAGAAAGATGTTCCCCGCCTCGTCTCCGTACTGCGCCCTGGCCTGTGGGAGGCTCGACTGCCGGATGCGCATGGCCTTGGTCAGCGTGGCGATCAGGAACTGGTCCTGGTTGGTCGGCCGCACGAGCCCGCGTTCGGTCATGCCGAAGCTGTCGGCCCGGAGCGGGGGCGTTTTCGCGGCCGTGCCGGTCTCGGTCGCACCCTGCACGCGGAGTTCTCTATCGGTGTCGGACCACGGATGTGTCATGGGGCGCTGGCTCCATCGTGCTCGGGGGAATCGCCGAATTCCTTTTGCAATTCCTGGGCCGGCAGGACGAAACCGCGGCTGCTCGAGCCGGAAAAAGACGCGACCACCTCGGCGTTTGCGGGGTGGCTCTGGGCGATGCGGCGTGTCGCATCCGCCGAGAGGCCCGCGAAGAGCACGAGCGAGTAGCGTGGGTTGGCCGGGTTGCTCGCGGCCACAACCAGCGCGCTTGCCGGGTGGGCGTACGTCTGGCCGAGCAGGGTGAACGAGCCCGGCCCGAACGCGACGGGCAAAGCATCCCGCAAGCGGGCGGCCAGCCGGTTTACGGCCGGCCGGCCCACGAGCAGCACGTGGTGTGAGCCCAGCTCCTCGTCGGTCACCTCGCTGTCGCTCCGTACGGGCACCGAGTAATTCGACCACTGGGTGGCAATGCGGCGTTGGAGCAGTTCGGCCGCCTCGCGCAGGCTCGCACGCTCCGGGCCCGTCCCGTACACGATCAGCGTCTCTTCCAGCTCGCGCTCGAAGGAACGGACCGAGAACGGGCCGCCGTTCGTCTTGAGCAGCTGCTGCCGTGGATCGACCACGATCCGGGTCGGCCGGTGGCTCGGGGAGAGCTCGAACGACGAATCGGAGCCGGGAGCGATGGAGACGTTCTCCCAGGCCAGGCCGTCGTCGGTCTCGACGCACAGCTCCACCGTGCCGCGGATCCCGGCGCTCGCCTGCCGGATGCTGCCGGTCACGTGCCAGTCGCCGTCCGATCCGCTGCGCCGCGCGTCGCGCAATTCGAGCCGTGGGGTGTTGGGCGTATCGATCCAGGGCTGGAAGAACCAGTCGAGCGGCTTCTCCGCCGCCTTCTCGGCGCGTGCTCGGAAGTCGGCGCTGGTCACGCGCTTTCCCGCGGAATCGCGGCCGAACCGGTCCATGAGGTCGTCGAACCGGTCGTCGCCCAGCACGCCGCGCAGCCCGTGCAGCAGCCAGACGCCGCGCGCCGACGCGAGACGGTACCAGGCGTCCGAATCGAACCGCGGCTCGACGCCAGCCAGCGTGGCGTCGGGACTCGAGTGCAGCGCGGCCAGGTACTGGCAGCGGTAGGGGAAGAGCGCGAGCGCCGTGGCATCCGCCGCCGCGTCGGCGAGCGTCTCCGGCCGCTTGGCGTTCCCATGGCGTGCCGCTCTCTGAGCGGAGACGATGCGTTCGTAGTCGGCGAACGCCGACGCGAGCCAGACATCGCCGCCGCTCTCGGGAAGAATGGTGCCGTGCCAGGCCGGGCCGGCGGCCACGAGCGCGGCGTCGTCCCGATCGCCGGGTTCGTCGTGGGCCCCCGCGCCACCGGCCGCGCCGCGGGCCCTGTCGCTGCGCTTGCTCGAGGCCAGGTCGATCGCGGCTTTTCGACCGGGGTCGCTCGACCGTGCGGGCGCGGCGGGTTCGAGCAGCGTCCAGCCGTTCGAGACGAGCGGGCGGATGTCGCGGTAGGTCGTCCGCTGCTCCGGCGTCGGCTCCCAGGTGCGGCCCAGTGGCGGGCCGAACAGGGCCCAGGTCTTGAGCTCCCCGGCCAGGTCGGCCGTGGTGAACTTGGCGTCCAGCGAGTGCGCGGCCGCGAGCGGCGGCGTCGTGAACGCCTCAAAGCCGAACGCCCCGTCGATCTTGCCCCGGTGCTTGGCGTACAGCTTCTGCCACATCAGGTCGCGATCCGACGGCCGGAATACCACATTGGCCGGCTTGCCGACCAGGCTGGGCACCGTCTCCAGGCGGACGTCCAGGTCCTTGGTATTGTTGCAGCCCCAGTAGAACCCCGGCGTATCACCGAACCACTCGCCGCGGCTCGAGCGGTAGAGCCGGCTCTTGGCCGTCCCCAGCTCGAACATGGCGATCTCGTTCGTCTTGGTGTCACCGATCAGCCACTCGTTGGTGTAGAGCCCGTTGTTCGAGGTCGTAAGGATGGTCACGGCGTCGTCGATCGAGTCGGCGTACTGGAGCGCCTTACGGATGCGCGACGCCTCGGTCTGGCCTTCGGCGTTGAACCGGGTCTGGGCGAGCGTGGTTTCGGCGACGAGCAGTCCCGAGTCGCTGATGTAGTAATCCATCGAGCTCTGGATGCCGCCCGCGAAGGACTGCATGACCACGCGATGGCCGCGCGCCGGCTGGAGATCGAGCCAGACATTGAAGTGGGGCGCCGGGTAGAGCGACCACATGGTGATATGCCCGAACACGATCTTGCCGTCGGCCGTGGCGGGCGTGGTGGCGATGAAGGCGCTGCAGCGCGACGGCGGGGCCGGCTTCTCGGGCGCGGGGACAAGGTCGCGGAAGCGGATGCTCTCGATCCCCTTGGCCGTGGCGTCGAGCGCGTTGTCCAGAAACTCGATCTCGGTCCACGCGTTCACGGCCACGATGTCCACAAGATCGATCGGCCGGCCGTCGAACCGCGCCCCGGCGGCCGCCGCGCCGTCGGCGATCCCCTTCATCTCCAGCAGGTATTCCTCGTCGTAGCGGCGCAGGAACAGCGCGTCCACCAGCAGCCGGTTGCCGCGCCAGCCCTCGGCCGGCGATTTTGGATTGCGCGCGGTGGCTGCCGCCCGCGTGATCGCCGCAATCTCCGGCGCCATGAGATGCCCGTGCTGGTAACCTCGCTCGTACGGCTCGCCTTCGATGTGCAGCACGATCCACCCGGCCTGCGGGTAGCGGTAGGCCGGTCCGTAGCGCTCGACCGACGCGGGGTCGGGCAGGAACGGAGCGGCCGCTGGGGGCTCGGCGGAGAGGGCAGCCAACCGTGTGCCATCAAGAACCAGAAGCAGCACGGGCGCGATCCGAAGGATCGCATAACGATACCACCGGGATCTGCTGGTCATGGGGCACGCTCGATTCTTGTGTGAGAGAAGTAGCGCCGTGTCCGGCTCCATGAGCGCGGGGGCCAGGGGACCGCAACCCGGGCAAAAGTCGTGAACGGGAAAGGGCGCTAGCGGCGGCCGAGGATGCCCAGCATACCACCCCCCTGCATCACATTCACCACCGGGCGGTGGCTCGAGCGCCCCACCAGCGCCAGGCCGCCCGGCGACCGAAAAACGCCGTACACCGCATAGACCTCGTCGGCCTCGAAGCGACCCGATGGGCCGAGCCGCACCGTCGAGCGCCGCGGGATCGGGATCAGGTCCTGGACCACCCAGCTGTTCGGTTTTGCGAGCGCCCCGGACAGGACCTGGTCCCACTGCGCTGCGGGGGTGACGGCGCCGATCGTCACCCCCTGCCCCCCGCAGCTTCGGTTCGGTTTCATTACCAGGCTCGTGCGGTGGCGGCGCACATAAGCCGGCAGGTCGACGGCAGCGCCGTCGCGCCCGGCGCTGCGGCGTTCCCGCAGCAGCCGGGTCCACGGGATGTGCTGGGCGATCACCCGGCGCTCGCTCGGGGTGAACCGTTCCGCGCGCTCGGGGGCACCGAGCGCTTCCCACAGGCTCTTGTGATCGAGCTCGCCGAACGGCGAAGACAGGACGATGCCGGCCGACACGGCGGCGCGGAATCCGGCGAGGTCCGCGCCCGCCGCTTCCATCTCGGCCATGTCGCGCAGCTCGACGTTGCGGTAGATGAGATCCACCGGGCGTCCGCCGGCCACGACCCGCTTGCGGCGGTCGACCGCGAATGCCCGCGCATCCACGCACGCGGTGTTCACGCCGTGAGCAGAGAGGAATCGGGCGAGCGACGCGGCCTCGGTGATCCCTGTCGTGAACTCCTGGTTCTCGGCAATGGCGACGAACCGCAGCGTGTGCCCGGCGGCGTGCGCCTGCCGCCGCAGTTCGGTGAGCATCACGCGGCGCGCATCGCGGCCGGCCGATGCCGCATCGAGCCCGTAGCGCCGCACGCCGATCGATTCCAGCGCCTCGCGCAGCACCTCGCGGGTGGCGGCCGCGTAGTGGATACCCCCCACGTCTACCGAGTTGACCTCGAAGAGGCGGCACCGTTTCAAGGACGGGTCGTTCGCGGGATCGAGCGTGAGGTCCCAGCGGTGAAAGACTCTGGCGTGTGCCTGCCCCGGCGCGCGCCGCGCCAGGCGCAGCCACTCGAGTTCCCAGTCGCTGAGCGGGAGCGCCTCGGCCAGCCAGGGGTCTTCCAGCCGATCGCACACGGTCTTCGCCACGGCGCCGGCGAGCGTACGCAGCACTGCGGCGAGCCGGGTCATCGGACGGGCGGGCAGCACGGCCGGCAGGGGATTGACCGGGATGAGAATCCGCTCCCCCGAGTCGCGCACGTAGTCGAGTGCGAGCCGGTCGCTCGCCTCGGCGACCACGCGGTTGAAATCCCGCACCTGATCGGCGCCCAGAGCGAGCAGCTGACGCAGCACATGGCGATCGACGGCGCTGGCGTCCAATGCTCCGGGGAGCTTGGCTTCGGCTGTGCATCGGTCGGCGCGGGGTGTTGTCATGGGCTGGGCCGGGGCTACTCGGTTCTATGAAACGCAGTAAAGCACGTCGGGGAGTGGCACGGCAAGTTCGCCGGGGGCGGCCGGATCGATTTGACAGGCTGCGCGGGCTGACCTACGGTTGAACACACTTCCTAGCTGATTTCCGTTCGGAACGAGGGCCCATCATGCGAATACTTGCGATGCTGGCGCACCGATTCTGGGGGCCGTTCTCCTTGTTCCTGCTGGCGGCCGCCGGCCTCATTGGCCTGGTAGCGCTGGTCAGCCCGGGGCTGTTCGAGCGGCTGGTGGACCGGGGGGATCACTGGGTCGATACCACCCGGTGGCTCGCCCTGCTCGACAAGCGATTCGACGTGGATCGTTACGTCCTGCCCCACGCCCGGCTGCTCGGTGCGCTGGTGATCGCGGTCGTGTTGATGATCAGCGTCTTCTTCTGCCCCATTCGCTTCCTTCACTAAGGGCCCGCGCAAAAATAATTGGTACGACACTCCGCACTCCATCCGCGGCGGATTCCTTCTTTCCCGTGGGTCCGCTGTACAAGTTATTCTTGCGCGAATTCGAGCTCGCGCGTTGCTTCGACATGCTTCATGAGCGCTTCGTGGTCCATGAAGTACGTCGGTTTCATGCGGCCGCGGCTGAACAGCTTCTCCGCCTGGTCGTCGAAGTGCGGCGAATGATCGCTCTCGCCCAGCGGCAGCACGGTCCATGACTGCGGCGGGCGGGTCAGGAGCACGACCTGGGTTGATGTCTGCCCGCCGTGCCCGAGAAAGCGCCGACCGCCATCCACCGGCTCGAAGCTGATCGCCCGCGGCGTGGCCATGCCGCTGACCGATCCGCCCCCGACGGGCCAGGTCCGCCCGCTGCCCTCGCGGCCCACGCGGTAGACTTCGCCGTACGGCACCGCGCTGCGCCCGAAGTCGCGCTGAATCTGCTCGGCGGCGCGCTCGACCGCATCGAGCAGCTGTCGTTCGCCGAGCCGCGGGGGAGGCAAGCCGGCACGGTCCGACTGCTTCACCTCGTCCCCGAGCTGGTCCTTCCAGTAGCGATACGCGATCGCGCCGGTCGACCCCGGATCGCAGTGCCGGTCCCAGGCGCAGACCTGGTCCACGATCGACGCGGGTCCCGGCTTGCGCCGCAACGCCTCCCCCGCGCGTGCCCAGGCCGTGCGCAGCTGCTCCTGCCAGGCGTCCGCCCCGTAGACCTGGTTGCTCATGGCGATGCGGATCGCATCTTCGGCCGTCATGGCGCGGGTCTCGCGCAGCAGCTCCAGGCACATCGCCGCGCGCTGGTGCAGCGGGTTGTCGTAATGTTCGCGCGCGTTCAGGAACCCGTTGAACAGGTACGGGTGCTCGGCCCAGCGCGAAAGAACCAGCGGGCACTGGTCGGTGATGAACTGCGGGCTGACGTTGCAGTTCTGCATGTACCCCTGCGGCGGATTCTCCAGCTGCACGAGATCCGATACCGCGTGGATGCCGAGCCACTCGGTCTGCGACGTGTTGCCGGGGATGGGCCGCTTCGTGTCCAGGCCCGACGGCCGGATCGGCACGCGGCCGTTGCGCAAATAGAAGATGTCTCCGTCCACCGTTCCCACCATCACGTTCTGCTCCATGAGCTGCAGCATGCCGAGCGCCTGTTTCATTTCGTCCAGGTTCCTGGCGGTCACCATGCGGTAGGCCTGCTCGATGAGCCGCACCTGATCGAAATAGGGAATCTTGAGCACGTACGCCTTGCCGTTGCGGCGTGCGACCACGGGGCCGTGGTGCGTGTACGCGATCGGCACGGTTTGCGCGCGGACACCGTCCGCTTCGCGGACCCGGATGACCTCGCTGCGGATCGTCATGGCGCGCCACGCGCCGTCGTAGCGGTATTCGTTCGTGTTGTCGGGGTTCAACTCCTCCTCGTAGCAGTCGGCGGCGTCGGGCCCGCCGGTCGTCATGGCGATCGACGCGTAGCGGCTGTGACCGAGCGTCGGGAACGGGAGACCGACGATTGCCATGCCGGACAGCTGAAGCGCGCCGCCATAGAGGCGTGCCTCGTAGAAGCGGAACTGGCCGTACCAGTTGAGGTGGGGGTCGATGAGCGCGATCACGGCGCCCGCTGCGGTGCGGCGGGGAGCGACGAGCCACTCGTTCGACCCGTGGTACTCGATCGGGTCGGGCGTGATGCCGCCGCGCTGCATGTCGCCCCCCGCGTCCCCCTCGGGCCAGCCCCAGATGATGTAGCGCGCCAGCGCCACGCACATCCACGGCTCGATCTGCGGCGCCCACGCCGGCACCTCGGCCGGGTGCTCTTTCATGTACGCCCCGACCCCCGCCTTGTACGCCGAGAGGATGGAACGGGTCTTGGCGTCGAGTTCCTGGTACCGGGCGCGTGCGATGGCGGCGTGCTGCCAGAGCCGCTGCCGGTAGTCATCGCGAAAGTAGGCCGGGCCGAACGCTTCGCTCATGGTGCCGGTGGCGCGGCGGTACTGCCGCAGCAGCTCGTCGAGCCGATCCTCGGCCTGCGCGTACCCCATGCCGTAGCACGCGCCCTCCTCCGTTTCGGCGAAGATGTGCGGGATCCCGAAATCATCGCGCTGGATGGTGACCCGTTCGGCGCGCGCGCTAGGAGCCGCGCCAACGACCAGCCACCAAGCCAGAAGGGCCGACAGGAATCTGGAACTGAGAGTCACGGGGTCTCTCCGGTGCGCGTCACCGCCTTACCGCTTCCTCTCCCCACGCAGCGTGGGGCGAGGGGAATGGGGCGAGGGGTTGGTCTTGTCACAAGGCATTATCTTGCCGCGCGGCGGCGATGCGAGCAAAATACGCCTGTTGCGCACCGCGTCGGAGTTCCTTTGCATGGACGGAGCGTCATTCACTGGGCGCAGGGCGCTGGTCACCGGCGCCAGCCGAGGGATCGGCCGGGCGATCGCGCGCGGCCTGGTCGATGCCGGCGCCGACGTGGCGATCACCGGCCGCCGTGCCGACAGCCTGACCGCTGCCGCCGCCGAGCTGGGCGCGCACGGCCGCGCGGTGCTCGCCATCCCGTGTCACCAGGGGCGTGCCGACGAGATCGAGCGGCTCTTCAACGAGCTCGATCGTGCCTGGGACGGGGTCGACATCGCGGTCGTCAATGCGGCGACCAACCCGACAGTGGCGCCGCTCATCGAGACCGATAAGGCCGCGTGGGACAAGGTCATGGAGGTGAACCTGACCGGGGCGTTCCTGACGGCGCAAGCGGCTGCACGGCGCATGCATGCGCGGCGGAGCGGCTGCCTCATCTTTATCTCCTCGATCGCCGCGCTGGATCCCCTGCCCGGCCTGGGCGCGTACTCGGTGAGCAAGGCCGCGATCGTGGGCTTGACGAAGGCCCTGGCCAGGGAGCTCGGGCCCAGCGGCGTGCGGGTGAACGCCGTGGCGCCGGGGCTCATCGAGACCGATCTGTCGCGGGCGCTGATCGAGAACAAGCCGCTCCACGACAAATTCGTGTCGGCCATCCCGCTCGGCCGGCACGGCCAGCCGGCCGACGTGGCTGGCACGGTCCTGTTTCTTGCCTCGGACGCCGCGCGCTACGTGACTGGCCAGGTGCTGGTGGTGGACGGCGGGGCCAGGATGTAGCTCTCCGATCGGGCGGCACGGTCGGCGCAGCCGCGGTCGTGTGCGACGGGTTCTCTCCGTGTAGTCAGAAACCAGGCTGAACCATCACGATGCCAAACCAAGCGATGGCCGCGTTCCGGTTCGAGGAGCGGCCGGACAAGATCGGCGTCCTCTCCTTCGACTCGCCGGGCCAGAAGGTGAACACGTTCACGCACGCGGTGCTGGCCGAGCTCGACGCGTGGGTCGGCAAGCTGGCCGACCGCAAAGACCTGCGCGGCCTCATCCTGGCTAGCGGAAAGCCGGGCACGTTCATCGCCGGAGCGGATCTCGAGGAGATGCTGCTCGGCGCGCGCAAGCGGCCGGGCGGTGCCGGCGAGGTCCCGCGGCTCGGCCAGGGGATCTTCGATCGCCTCAGCCGTCTGCCGTTTCCCAGCGTGGCGGCCATCGACGGCGCGTGCATGGGCGGCGGGCTCGAGCTTGCCCTGGCCTGCGACTACCGGGTCGCGACCACGTCGAAGGCAACGTCGATCGCGCTGCCCGAGACGAAGATCGGCATCATCCCCGGTTGGGGGGGCACGCAGCGGCTGCCGCGCGTCGTGGGCGTCTCGAGCGCCGTGGAGATGATTACCAGCGGCGAGCCGGCGGACGGGCGCCGCGCGTTCGAGATCGGGCTGGTGTTCGACGCCGTGCCGCCCGAGCGGCTGATCGACGAGTGCGTGCGCCTGATCCAGCTCGCGCACGAGCGCGGCGATTGGCGCGAGACGCGGCGACGCATGGATCAGCCGATCGGGCTCAGCGAGGACCAGGCCGAGTTCCTGTTCGGCGTGGCCCGCGCCCAGGTGCTCGCCAAGACCGATGGCCACTACCCGGCGCCGCTCGTCGCACTCGATGTCATGCGCCGCACCGTCAACCTGCTGCTCGCCGACGGTCTGCGCGTCGAAGCGGACGCCGTCGCGCCGCTGGTCGGGAGCGAGACCTGTGCGAACCTGATCCGGATCTTTTTCGCGACACGCCGGCTGGCCAAGGACTCGGGCGTGGACAACCCGGCCGTCAAGCCCGCGGCTGTCGAGCGCGTGGGCGTGATCGGCGCCGGCCTGATGGGGTCTGGCATTACCACCGCCATGATCCGCCGCGGCCAGCGCGTGGTGCTGATCGACGTGAACGAACCGTTGGTCGAGAAGGGGCTCGGCCGCATGCGTGCCGGCATGGAGGGCCGCGTCGCCGCGGGGCGGATGAAGCTTCCCGAGGTGCTCGAGACGCTCGCCCGCGTCACGCCGACCACCCAGATGGGCTTCTTGGCCGACCGCGACTTCGTGCTCGAGGCGGTGGTCGAGAACGAGGCGGCAAAAAGCGAGCTGTTTCGCACGCTGGACCGGATCGTGTCCCGCTCCGCCATCATCGCCTCGAACACCTCGACGATCTCGATCAGCCGGCTCGCGGAGAACGTCGCGGACCCCGCGCGTTTCGTGGGCATGCACTTCTTCAACCCCGCCGATCGCATGCCGCTGGTCGAGGTGATCCGCGGTGCCAAGACGAGCGACGCCGCCGTGGCGACGACCGTGGCGCTGGCCAAGAAGATCGGCAAGACACCGATCGTCGTGCGCGACTGCCCCGGCTTCCTCGTGAACCGCATCCTCATGCCCTACATGAACGAGGCCTTGCTGCTGGTGGAGGAAGGAGTGGCGCTGGCGGCGATCGACCGGGCGGCGAAGAAGTTC
>JBGPMX010000064.1:0-12551 GCA_041487215.1 Planctomycetia bacterium
ACACGCTCGTGGTCTGGGGAGGCGAGTTCGGCCGCACGGTGTACTGCCAGGGCAAGCTGACCGCGGACGATTACGGACGCGACCACCATCCGCGCTGCTTCACCCTCTGGATGGCGGGAGGCGGCGTTCGCCCCGGCATGTCGTACGGCGCGACGGACGACTTTTGCTACAACATCACGCAGGACCCCGTGCACGTGCACGACCTGCACGCCACGATCCTCCACTGCCTGGGCGTCGATCACACCCGCCTTACGTTCAAGTACCAGGGTCGCCATCACCGGCTGACCGACGTACACGGCGAGGTGGTGCGGGGCATTCTGGCCTGACGCACCGATTCGTTTCCCCGCCGCCGCTGGTTCGCCGGGTGTGACCTTACAGCGCGGCCAGGCGGCGCTCGATCTGAGACAGCTCTGTGCGCAGCTCTTTCCGCTTGGCGTCGAGCGCTCGCCGGTAACGCGTGGTGATTTCCGCCAGGCTCGTCGCGCCGTTGTTCGCCGCGCGGGCTCGCCGGTAAGCGCGACCCGTGGTGCGGACTTTCTTGCCGGATTGGGCGCGGCGGTAGTTTGACTTCACCACGGAGGCGAATGTCGGGCTGATCTGGATTCCCTTGTCCTTGAGCTGCGCCGAGATCTCGGAGGGTTTCGCGTTCGGGTTCTTGGCCAGGATCTCGCGCACCGCAGCGGACTTGTTCACGCCAGCTTCTTTCGCCATCGCTGTTGCTCCTTCGCGTAGGTCCACTCGAGTAGATTGCCAAACAAGACTGTGCGTATCTTACACTAAGATCGATGCTAAGTGGAATCATTTAATGTATGGAACCCGGATGATTCATCGGGCGCCGGGTCCACCGCGTCGCTGCGATGGGCGGTAAGGATGAGCATGGCGGGTCCGTTGGTTTGAGGACCCGCGCGGCTCGAGCGACAGCCGCGCGCGGCTCGCTTCGTGGTCACTTGTCAGGGCGCGGATGGTCGGCGAAGAACTGCCAGATGGTTTCGTTGATGTCCGCCTTCGTCCCCCACATATGGCCCACGCCGGAGAGCTCCACGTACTTGACCTCGTGCCCCTCGTTCTCGTACTTGTCCCGGTTCGCGCGCGCCCACTCCACCGGCAGCACCCTGTCCTGGTCGCCGTGAATGATCAGCACGGGGAATTTGCGGGCGGCGTTCACGCCGGCCAGCGTCTGAAGTCCGAGCGGGCCGGAGTGCGATGCCACGGCCGCCACTGTCTTTGAGCGTTCTTTGCCGACGAGGTGCGCGAAGTACCCGCCATTCGACATGCCAACGACGTACACGCGGGCCGGATCGATCTTATAGTCCGAGGTCAGCCTGGCGAGCAGGGCGTCGAAGAACGCGAGGTCGTTCTTCACCTTGTCCGGGGCGAGACCCCAGCTCCGGCCGACTGCGGCGGGGTACGCGATGATGAACTTGTGCTTCGCCGCCGTGTCATTGAGCTTCGTGTATCGCGGCATCAGGTCCTTGCTGTCGATGCCCATGCCGTGAAACGCAATCACCAGCGGGGCCGGCTGGGACAGATCCACGGTCTTGGGCACGACCAGTCGGTACTCGCGCGTGGCCTCGCTGACTTGGACACTTTCGGCCGGGAATTCGCCGTGCTTCGGCGCGGCCGCGTCGACCGCTCCAAAGAATCCCTCGCACAGGGCGGCGCAGCGCGCCGGATCAGCGAAGGACATGGCGGCAAGGAACAGTACGGATGTAAGCATTAACGATAGCCACCCGATCACACCGGTCCGCTTGGCAGCCTGTTGAAGAACTTCATCCGTAACGCGGTTGGCTCGGCGGACGGTAAGATTCTGCGGCTTCGGGGGCAGGTGACCGTACATGTAGTCTTGGAACAGGTCCTTCCATTCTGCGCGGCGGCGCGCCCAAGAGGAACGCACGCATGGCAGACCCTACCAGCGGAGGAGCAGAGGGAGAACTGGCCGCAGATCTTTGAGACACCCCCGTGTTCCACCGTCCAAGGTGATTTGCAGGGAATGCTCGCGCGCGCACGCGAGTGCAACGAATCCTGTTCGCACCACTTCCCGCGCGACTGCGGAGGGCGTCCCGGCGACGGGACTGCTGACCCGTAGATGGGTGATCTCCTGGAACCCTGCCGGATGCTCGCGCGGTTGAACTCGGCGCAACTGGGCGGCATCCGGTTTCCGCGCGAATCCGAGATAGAACCACCAGGGTTCGGAGAGCGGGACGTCTGCGCCCACATGAACAGCGTGCGGAGCGGGCAACCACGCCGGGCGGTACTCCCAGGCATGGAAGGGCAGCTCGCGACTGCCGGGGCGAGTCGCGCGCAGGCACACACCGAACGGTGACACGGCGCCGGCATGCCGTTGGCTCCAGCGCGACCAGAGCTGGCTTCGTTGCATCGATGCACTCTGGGCTTCTGCCGCGTCGCACACCCAGAGCAGCTCGAGCATGGCGTTCTCGAAGAAGAAGCGCCGGTTCGCGGTGCCCTGACCGGGATGCGCGTTCGGCCGTCCCTCGGCGAGGCCGCATGCGACGAGCGCCCCGGCTTCGGGGGCACCGACATCCGTGAATACGAAGACGTGATCGAGTTCAAACACCTCATGAGCCCGTCAGATCGAGCGGTCTGAGCCGGTTCAGACCGGGAGGTACTGAGTCAGTTTGAAGAACGACCTGCTGTTCCCCCTCCCCCTCCCGCTCACGTCAGAGGTGCCGACCACGCCGACGAGGCGGCGTAGCGCGCGGCTACTTTTTCTCCGGCTGCTGCTCTTTGGGCGCGTCCGGCTTGGCGGCGTCCTTTTTCGGCTCTTCTTTTTTCGCCTCGTCCTTCTTCGGCGCATCATGCTTGGCAGGGTCCTTCTTCTCGGGTCCCGGCTTCGCCTCGTCCGGCTTCGCGGCGTCTTGCTTGGCCGGCTCCTTCTTGGTTTCGTCTTTCTTGGCATCGTCCTTCTTGGCATCGTCCTTCTTGGCATCGTCCTTCTTGGTCTCGTCCTTCTTGGCATCTTCTTTTTTGGCATCGTCCTTCTTGGCAGGCTCTTTTTTCGTCTCGTCTTTCTTGGCCGCGTCCTTTTTGGCCGCGTCGTCCTTCTTCGGTTCGTCTGGCTTGGCGGGCTCGGTCTTTGCCGCCTCGGGCGGGGGCAGTTCGTAGCCGCGGTCGACGACCAGCTCCGGGATCGCGGCGGTGAGCTTCTTAGCCCCCTCTTCGGTCACCTTCGTCTGCCACACATAGAGCTTGCGCAGGTTCTTGAGATCCTTGAGGTGCTCGAGCCCGGCGTCGCTGATCTCGGTGCCGTACAGGTTCAGCGACGTGAGCTTTTGGAGCCCCTTGAGGTTTTCCAGACCCGCATCCGTGATCTTGGTCTTGTGCAACTTGAGCCGGGTGAGTTGGGGCAGGTTCTTGAGCTGCGCGAGACCCGCGTCCGTGATGTTGGTGTTGCCCAGGTCCAGCTCGGTCAGGTTCGGGATATTCGCCAGCGCGGCCAGATCGTCGTCCTTGGCCTCGCGTGCCTGCAGGCTGAAATCGACGCGCAGCAGGTTGGTGTTCTGCGCGAGGCGTTGGGCGAGCGCGTGCAGGTCCTGGAGTTTCGCGACGGCCGCCTTCTCGGCGTCGCTGATCGGCACGCCGGGATCGGTCGGCGGCTCCGCGACGGCGGGCTTGCCGGGTTCGGCGCCGGCCGGTGGATGGAGCACCAGGGCGTCCGGCCACTTCAGGCCCTGGTTGATCCAATCCCGGATCAGGTCGGTCTGCGCCTGGGTGAGCGGCTCCCCCTCGGCGGGCATGTGGCTGGGGTCGTCTTTGGGTGCGGTGATGGCGTCGTAGAGCGTGCTCTCGTCGGCCTTGCCCGCGACGACCACGGGGCCGCCCTTGGAGCCCTTGAGCAGTCCCTCCTTGATGTCCAGGCGTAGGTCCGCTTTCGGCTTCTCCGGGCCGTGGCACTTCAGGCACGATTTTTCGATGATCGGCTGAATCTCCTTGGCGAAATCCACGTCGGCCAGCGCGGCTCCTCCCAAGAGCAGGCTCGCCGACACAGCTGCTGCGACGATCCGCGTATTCATGCTCGTGTCTCCTCATCGGTGCTGCGGTGAAAACTCCGAATGATCCAATTTACTGAAAAACCGAGCGATTCCCAGCGAAATCCGCTACGCGTCCCCCGCTGGTTCGGTCGTCGGGGCAGGGAACCGGCATGGGGGACCGCTACGACGGGCCTTTACCGACCGGGACGCGGTTCCCAGCGCTCGGCTGCCGGGCTATGATCGCGCGTCGGCCTGTCGCAAAGGAGTACGCGCGTGAGCATTCTGGTTCTAGCCATGGGACTCGGCGGATACCTCGCGGCGCAGACCGACTGCGCGGATAGTTAGCTGATTCCGTGGCTGTTTGGCGGTTGCATGGGACGCTCAGGGGCGTCCGGCGTTCATGTCCGATTCGGACCGTCAGAAATGGGACGATCGTTATCGCGCCGAGCCTGAACCGGCGGCTGGTCCCGCGCGCTTTCTCCTGACGCTCGATGATGTGCTGCCCCGTTCGGGACGGGCCCTGGACGTGGCCGGCGGAGCGGGCCGGCACGCCGTGTGGCTGGCTGAGCGCGGGCTCGATGTCACGCTGGCGGACATATCGCCCGAGGGGCTTCGCATTGCCGAGCGCCGGGCGGCCGCGGCGGGCCTGCGCGTCACCGTTCTCGCGATGGATCTGGAGCGGCGAGCGCTGCCGGCTGGCCCGTGGGACTTGATCGTCTCGGTGGATTTTCTGCTGCGGCCTCTGTTCCAGTCCTTCACCGCCGCGCTCGCTCCCGCGGGACTGCTCGTGGTGGTCCAGCCGACCGTGTCCAACCTGGAACGCCACGCCCGGCCGGGCCGCGCGTTTCTCCTCGAGGCGGGTGAACTCCCCGGTCTCGTGCGCGGCCTGACGATCGAGCGCTACGAGGAGGGATGGAGCGACGAGGGGCGGCACGAGGCACGTCTGGTCGCGCGGCGGGCGTAGTGACCGGGGCCTAACAGGCTGCTATAGTGGTGGGACGCGACTGTCATATTCATGGCATCGTCGTCAGCACTCGGCCCGGGCCGGCCCCGCCGTGTCCTTCGGAGTCATTCCGTGGCGGTTCCGGCGTTCAGCGCACTTTTCCTGTAAGGAACGGTGGCTCGATGAGCGAACGGGTTGTCGCGCCGGCCCGCCGGCGCAAGGGGCGCCGGCGCACGCCGCCGCGGTCGAGGCCCGCTGCCTGGCGGCGACCGATCCTCGAAGTGCTCGGCGACCGGTGTCTGCTCGCCACGACCATCCCGCTCAACCCCCTGAGCTGGACGTCGATCGGTCCCGCCCCCATCCTCAGTGGTCAGACGCCGGGGCACGCCACGGTGAGCGGACGCCTGGCCGGCATCGCCGCGCACCCCACCGATCCGAGTACGCTCTACGTGGCTGCGGCGGGGGGCGGTGTCTGGAACAGCAGCGACGGCGGTGGCAGCTGGCGTCCGCTCACCGACGATCAGCCTAGCCTTTTTATGGGAGCGATCGCGCTCGCCCCCAGCGATCCCAACGTCATCTACGCCGGCACCGGTGAGGCCACGCAATCCGGGCTGTCTTTTTACGGTCGCGGCGTGCTGCGGTCCCGCGACGCGGGCGCCAGCTGGACGCTCCTGCCCGGCAACGTGGGGCAGAACGAGTTCGACCGTCGCACGATGGCGCGGATCGTGGTCCATCCCCTGGACGCGGACACCGTGTACGTGGCGGTGGCCGGCAGCGGGGTCAACGGGTTGGCGGGCAATACCGGCATCTGGAAATCAAGCGACGGCGGCGCGTCGTGGACGAACACCACGAGGCTTATCTCCACGACGGACGCGTTCACAGATCTCGTGATGGATCCGTCGAACCCGGAAACGCTCTACGCCGCTGTAGGAACCCCCGGCGGGTCGGTCGCCAACGGCGTGTACAAGTCCACGGACGGCGGCGCGACCTGGGCGCGTGCCGGCGATAGCACAGGGCGGAGACGCGTGGGCCGCATCCGGCTCGCGATGGCGGCCACGGCCCCGGACACCCTGTACGCCGCGCTGGTCGGGACCGGCCGCCGGCACAGTTCGGGCGCCGGCACGCTCTTCCAAATGATGAAGACGAGCGACGGGGGCCAAACCTGGCAGACCCTACCGGGGACACCGAATTACCTGGGAACCCAGGGGGATTACGCCTCGATGCTGGGCGTCGATCCCAGAGACGCCGATTCTGTGTATGCCGGCGGTCTCGATGTGGTGCACACGAGCGACGGTGGTGTGACGTGGTCGAGCATCGCCGCGGGGAACGATGGGGCGGGCCCGCACGTCGACCACCAGACGCTCGCCTTCGACGCGGCCGGGCGCTTGCTCGACGGGAACGACGGCGGCATCTGGCGGCTGGACGATAGCGAACCGGGGCGCGTGCGCTGGAACAACCTCAACGGCAACCTGGCGATCACGCAGTTCGTCGGCATCGCGCTCTACCCGACCAATCCCGGCATCGTGTTCGGCGGCACGCAAGACAACGGTACGCTCGAGTTCCAGGACAACCGAGCGTGGATGCTCCGCGAGGGGGGGGACGGCGGCGATGTGGCGTTCAGCATCGTCAACCCCAGCACGATCTACCACACGGCTCCGGTGCCCAGCTTCGGCCGGTCCGACTTCTTCCGCCGCTCGGACAACGCTGGGCTCAACTGGTCGTCGCAGGTCGGCGGCATCGACGCCACGGCGCCGATGGAGTTCTACCAAGCCTTCGTGATCGATGCCGGCGACGCCAGCCGCTTGTTGTTCGGTACCAACCGTGTGTACGAGACACGTGATCGCGGGGCCATGTGGCTGCCCATCAGCAGCACTACAATGAGCGACGTGGACGGGAAGGACGAGACGGCGACGATCGTGGCCATCGCCGTCTCGCCGAACGATCCCGACGCAATCTACGCCGCCACGAGCGACGGGCACATCTTTGTCACGATCGACCACGGTGCCGCGTGGCAGCGTCGTGACGTTGCCGCGAGCGCCGCGCCGGGCGACTTTTTTGCGGCGCTGGCGATCGATCCTGTCGATAGCCGGATCGCGTACGCCGTGCGCAGCGCATTCGGGGGCGGGCACGTGTGGAGAACCAGCGACGCGGGCGGGAGCTGGTCGGATATCAGCGGCAACCTGCCCGATCTGCCTACCCACTCGATTGCTGTTGATGCTCGTTCGGACCCGGACACGCTGTACGTGGGCAGCGACGGCGGCGTGTTTGTTTCGCGCGACCTTGGGAGCACATGGGAGCGGTTCGGGGCGGGGTTGCCGAACGCTCAGGTGCGCGACCTCGAGCTCAACGCCGACCTCGGCGTCCTGGCCGCGGGTACTCACGGGCGCGGCGTGTGGGAGATCATGGTCGAGGCCCCGAGCGGGCGCGCGCCGTTGCCGGTGAACGGCGACGACGCCGACGAGCACGTCACGGTCCGCCTCGATCCGAACAACCGCGCGATGCTCGAGGTGCTCGACAACGGAGTGCGCCAATCGCGCGACGCGGCCGGCGTGGCCTCGATGGATGTGCGATTGGTGGGCGGCCAGGACTCGCTCAGGATCGACCTGCGGTTCGGCAATCCGATACCGCTGGACGGGATCACCTACGATCCGGGCGATCAGAGCGACGATTCGGCGGTGGCGCTCGAGGTGCTGGGGGACGGGACGGGCAGCGGCTATTACGAGCCGTTCGGTGTGGCGGCGGGGGGCGGCACTCTGGTGGTGAACGGGCGCACGGTTCGCTTCCTGGGCGAGTCCCCGCTTCGGGTTTGCGGCTTCAAGCGTTTTGAGCTCGTGACGCCGCACGGCAACGACGTGATCACGATCGAGAGTACCGAGGCGTCGGAGAATCGGGTTGCGGGGACGAGCGGCGGCGTGCCGTTCCCGTCGCTCACGTTTTGCGACGTGGCGGATTTCACGCTCGATGCCGCGAGCCACACAGACTTCGGGGCCGGCGATTCGATCACGATCGACGGCCCCGGTCTGGTGTCACGAGGCCTGGGCGGCTTCCGGATCAATAGCGCGGGGGGCTTCGCGACGCTTGTGGTGCACGCACCCGTCTTCAGCCTGCCGGCGCCGGGCGGCGGTCTGGTGTTCGACGCCGGCGGGAGCGGCAGCAACGCGATCATCGCGGACGGCGGCGTCGGCTACACACTAACGGACACGGCGCTCGTCAGCTCGGCCGGCGGCACGCTCCAGCTGGTCTCAATCGGGTCGGCGCGCCTCGTCGGTGGCCCGGCGGCCGACACGCTCGACGCCACCGATTTCGCCGGCTCCGTCACCCTGGACGGCGGTGGCGGTGACGACGTGCTCCGCGGCGGTCCCGGTCCGGACAGCCTGATTGGCGGCGCGGGGAGCGACACGCTGCTCGGCGGGCTTGGCGGCGACGTCCTGATCGGTGATGCCGACGGCTGGTTCGCCGGTTGCTCCGCGCATGTGCGCGAAGATCCGAGCGCGGGCAACGACCTGCTCGTGGGGGGCCCGAGCGACGCGGGCCTCGCCGGTTTTGCCGGCAGCTTCTCGTCCGACCAGGCCGACAACGACACGCTGGTTGGTGGTCCAGGGGACGACACGTTGGAAGGGGGTGCCGGAGACAACGCGGTCAGCTTCGCCGCGTCGTCCGGCGCGATCACCGCCGACCTCTCGCGCGGGGCGGCTTCGGGCGAAGGGGTCGATCGCCTGCGCGATATCCGGATCGTGATCGGCAGCGCGCACGACGATGTGCTGGTCGGCGACGCGACGGCCAACCAGTTCGAAGGGTGCGACGGCAGCGACACGCTCGGCGGCGGAGACGGCCCCGACAGCCTTTCCGGCGGCCGCGGCGCCGACCTGCTGACTGGTGACCAGGGGGACGACCTGCTCGAAGGAGGGCCGGGGTCGGATCGTATCGTCGGCGGCCCGGGCACGGACACCGTGGACTATACGCATGCGCGCCGCGCCTTGCGGGTCGACCTGGCCCTGGGCACGGGGCGCGGCGAGGGGCGCGACACATTGAGCGCGATCGAGAGCGTTCTCGGTTCGTTCTACGGGGATCTCCTCATCGGCAGTCCGGCAGCGAATATGCTGGCGGGGAACGGCGGGGCCGACACCCTGCGCGGCGGTGCCGGATCGGACACGCTGCTGGGCGGGGAGGACGACGACCTGCTCTCCGGCGAGGCGGGGGATGACGAGCTGCACGGCGGCCCGGGGTTCGACACGCTATCCGGTGGATCGGGCAACGATTTGCTGGATGGAGAAGATCGCCGGGGCGGCGACTCCCTGAACGGGGATGAGGGCTCGGATCGCTGCCTCGCCGATCTGGCCGACGTGGTGCAGAACTGTGAATCGCGTGCGTGACGGTAATGTGGCCCGCCACTCCGTGGCGGATCAAGTTCACTGCCACGGGGTGGCGGGCCACATTTGCCAAGGGCAAGTCGCGAGCGGCAAAGGGCGCTAGCTAGCGTGCCGGCGCGGCGGGCCTGGCCGTCTCGGCCGCGCCGGGCGTGGCGGTGGGCACGATGAAGTTGAGCGACTTGCCGTCGCTGTTGGTCCAGAGCGTGCCCGGGCCGCTGTGGAAGAGACGCAGCACCAGGGCCGGGTTGAGTTCCTGGGCCAGCGTGTAGCGCAGGAACGCGCTGGCGTCGTTCTGGAACACGTCCATTTTTAGCTGGTACAGGCTGCTCTTGGCGGTCTCTGTGAGTTTCGTCACCTGCGCCTCGGCCGCACCGCGCACCTCGGTGCGTTCGGCGTCGAGCTCGGCGATCTTTGCCTGGTACTCGGCCTTGAGCCGATCGATCTCCGTCTGGGTCTTGGTCGTGAGGTTCTCGACGTCGCGGTCGAGTGCGGCGACGAGGCGTTTGGTCTCCGCCTCGACCTCGGCCACCTTCTGCTGGATCAGCTCTTGCTCGCGTTCGACCTCCGCCTCGCTCTGCGCCGTGGCCTCCTTGGCGCGGTTGGTGATCTCGGTCTCCCCGGCGATCTTCGCGTCCCGGATCGGCTTGAGGTACGCCTCGGGGATGACGATGTTGCGGATGAACGCGGAGTGGATGGTGACGTCTTTTTCCTTGCACGCTTCGCCGAGCTCGTGAGTGAAGTCTTCCTGGAACTTTTCGCGCTTGCTCCCTTCCAGAAAGTCCTGGACGCCGTAGTCGATCCCCTTGTCCCGGCCGATCGCGTGAGCTTGCACGTCAATCACGGTTCGTTCCACGGCGCGGCGCGAGCCGTATTCGGCGACGAGTGCCGGCATTTTCTCGGGGAGCACCTCCCACTCGACGGTGCAGTCCATACTGATCGGGAAGCCCCCCTTGCTGGTGAAAGTGATGGCGTTGTTCTTCTCGGGGGCGGGGTCGTAGTGGAAGGTGGTCTGGAAGATGCCGACCTCGACCTTGACGACCTCATATTCCTTAATGTTGATGTAATAGAGGCCGGGTTGCAGGACGGCGCGGAGGATTCCTTTTTCGTCGGGGCCTTCCGCGAATCGGCCCTTACTGTCCTTGCCGAGCAGCCGCCGCAGCACGCCGACGTATCCTGGCTGGATGTCGGTGGCCTCGGCCTCTTCCACCTCAAAGCCGTGCTTGTTGATCCGGTAGGCGCCGGGGGGCAGCACGACACGCTGGATGCCCTGTTCGTCCTCGTCCTCGGCCAGCACGCGTCCGGGGGGAAGCAGCTTGCCGCCGCGGGTGGTGACGATGCCGATGCTGCCTGGCGGAATCACGGTGTTGTCCTCGAGCTCGGTCTCGTAGACCACCGGCATAACGAAATGCCAGCCCTCGCCCAGCACCCGCCGCCGGATCCCCTTCTGCCCCTCCTCGGCCAAAACGTGCCCGGCGGGGAGCGGCGACCCGTCCTTGGAGATGATCACCAGGTGTCGGCCGGGCGGGACGTAGACGAAGAACTCGTTCCAGGTGAACAGGAAGAGGATCAGGGCGAGGATGAGCAGGATGCCGCCGGCGAGCGCGCGACGCTGCCAGTGGCGGAGAGTCGGGGTCGAGAACGTCGGGGGCATCGTAGGCTTCTCCGAGAATCGGATCGCTCACCGCACTAGAACCGACAAGAGACTTACCGACTGGCCGCGTGCTGCGCCCGCCTGCGCTAGCTTCGGCGCCGTTCATTCGCGGGGCGGCGCGAGCGTGTCGGGCTGCGTGGTAGGCCGCGCAGCCGGGGTTCCAGCGGCCGTGGCCGGCACGACCGGCGGCATCGTTCCGCCGGGGATTACCGGCGGATTCATGTAGCCCGCGAAGAGCTTCGCGAAGTCACTCTCGTCCGAGGCAAAGATCTCCGTGAGGGCGGGGCCGAGCCGCATGAGCACGTGGTACTGCGCGAAGGTCTGCACGCTGCTGAATCCCGCGATGGCCTGGCGCAGCCCGCTTATCTCGGCATCATTCTCGAGCGCGATGACTTTCGCGTCGGCCTTGCCCTGCGCGAGCACCGCCTGCGCCTCCTGGCGGGCGGCCTCGAGTTTCACCTTGGCGTTCTCCAGGTCCTGCGTGAGACGCGACTCCTCGACCTCGACGAGCTGCTCGGATTGCGTTTTGGCCTGCACGAGCCGGGTTTCGGCCTGCACCTTGTCGCGGGCCTGCTCCTTGAGCGCCTCGGCCGCCTTGAGCTTCTGCTCGGCCTTGTACTGGCCGAGCCGGACCTTGTTACGATCCTGCTCGACGCGCGCCTGGTCGCGGTCGGAAATCTGTTCGGCCAGCTCGGGGGGCGGCACGAGGCTGGTCAGCTTGACCGCCCGAATCTCAATGCCCAGGTCCTCGCACTGCGGTTTCACCTTCTTGAGCAGCGCGCGCTGTAGCAGCTCGCGGGTGTTGAGCTGCTTCTCCGCGGCCGCTCGCAAGCCCGGCGAGGGCTGCGCTTCGGGGGACGGTGGCTCGCCGCGCGGCCGTAGCGAGGGATCGGCCGCCGCGGCGTCGGTGACGATGAAGTCCCGTGCGTCGAAATTGCTCCCCTCGATGCGCGCGTAGCCGCGGATGTGCGGCAGGATGATCTTCTGGAGGATCTCGTTCTGCTGCTGCTGCGCGGCGGTCGCGTCCTCCTGGTGCAGCGTGCCCTCGTCCGCCAGACGAACGAGCAGCTCCGGGGCCTTCTCCTTCTGCACCGCGTATTCGACCAGCACGTGGGGTTGGAGCAGGAACCCGTCGCGGGACGGGAACTCGATGTCGGTCAGCTCCACGCGGTGGCTACGCACCTCGACCGGCGTGATGGTCTCGACGTAGGGGTTCACGTAGTACGTCCCGCTCGGCAGCGGCGTTTGCTGCACGCCCCGGTACTGGTCGGGCACGACGAAGAGGGTGTGCTCGGAGTCCGCGAACAGCGCGCGGGGATCTTTGCCGATCTTGAGCGTTCGGACGCCGACCTGATCGACCCGCACCTGGACCGCGGGGACTGTTGCCGACGCGTACGCGTACGAGTTGAGCCGGTAGCTACCGGGCAGGAGCACCTCACGCACGATCCCTTGCTCGCCGTCGCCCGCCAGGATCTCGCCGGCGGCCAGGCGTTCCTTGGAAATCTTGCTGCCGTACTTGCGCGTAAGCACCAGGCACTCGCCGGCGGGCCCGTTGATCATCTGGCCCAGCTCGTGTCCCCAGAACATCGGGTTAATGA
>JBGPMX010000065.1:0-12503 GCA_041487215.1 Planctomycetia bacterium
CGCACCTCCGCCACGCTGTGGCAGAGGCCGGTCTTGACCTCGATCATCGACTGCATGAGCTCCGCGGTCGGCCCGCTGATCGACTCCTCGTGGCAGGCCTTCAGGATGCGCACGGAACCGGGCGCCAGGTCCCCGGTCTCGCGGTCCAGAATCTGCAGCTCCACCTCGACACCGAGCGTACCCGGTGTCGAAGGGGTGAAGGCCAGGTCCTCGGGGCGCCGCGATGGCTCGGCGGCGGTCGCTGACACTTGTTCCGCGACGAGCTGGTTCACAGGAATGCCTGTCCTTTCAACATCGAGCAAAACTACGCCATACCTGATTGGCGCAAGCGATCGATCACCTTGAGAAGATCGATTGCCTCCCCGAGCACCGCCGCCCAGAGATCGCCGATCTTGTCGAGCCGCTTGACCATCGTCTTGATCGTGAACCGCGTGGGGTCCAGGCCGCGCCGCACCTCGCTCCAGCGCAGCGGCGTCGAGACCGTCGCACCGGGGACAGGCCGCACCGAATACGGGGCGGCGAGCGTCTGGCCGCGATTGTTCTGGAGGAAGTCGAGGTACACCTTCTGCTGCCGCTTGGACGGGTTGCGCAGCACACTGGTCGATTCCGGCAGGTTTCGCTGCACCAGGTTGGCAATGATCTCGGCAAAAAGCCGGGCCTGCTCGTAGTCGTAGCGCGCGCCGAGTGGGACGTACAGGTGCATACCGGTTTTGCCGGAAGTCTTGGGGAACGCTTCGGCCCCCGCCCGTTCCAGCACGCGCCGTACGGCGAGCGCGGCCGCCACGACGCCATCGAACGGGACACGCTCGGGATCGAGGTCGATGACGGCGTAGTCCGGGCGGTCAGGGCTCTGCACCCGCGAGTTCCACGGGTTCAGCTCGATGCAGCCCAGGTTCGCCAGCACGACGAGCGACGCCTCGTCCTGGCAGAGCACGTAATGGATGGTGCGGCGGCCGGACTGCGCGGGCATCTTGGCCCGCTCCATCCACTCGGGGACACCGTGCGCCACGTCCTTCTGGAAGAAGTTCGGGCCCGCAATCCCCTCGGGATGCCGGTGCAGCGACTGCGGCCGGTCACGCAGGTACGGGACCATAACCGGGGCGATGTCGCGGTAGTACGCGATCAAATCCCCCTTGGTGTAGCCTGACTCGGGCCAGTAGACCTTGTCGAGGTTGGTGAGGCGGACGGATCGGCCCGCCACCTCGACGTGCTGCTCGCGCGTGCGCGTTCGTGTCGGCCTTGCGGCGGCGCGCGCGGCCGTTTGTCCGTCGGCCGGTGCGCGCGGCCGCGCCGCGCTTGCCGCGGCGCGGCCACTCTTCGATCGCGCGCCGCGCGGGCGCGGCGGCGGCGTTTCCTCAAGCACCTGGCTCACCGGCTTGGGCCGTTCCCGACGCACCGCGCGCGGGGACCGATCGTCGCGCAGGCCGAGGAAGATGGGTTGCCGCATTTTGCCGTCGCTCGTCCACTCGCGGAAACGGACCGCGCACACCAGCGTCGGCTCGACCCCATGCACCGGGGACCCGTCCGTCCGTCCACCCAAGACTCGTGATGCACGAGGCCGATGCATGAGCCCCGTAGGGGCGAAACATCTTTCCGATGGAGTATACCGAGAAGCGCGCCGTATCGCGCCTGTGTGTCGCCGCGGCCCGTCACGCGGAGCGCGCTCGCCAGCGCAGCAGCATCTGCCACGTGGTGTATTCCATGAGGTCTTGCGCGGACGCGAAAAAGTGCCGGCCCGGCCGGTCGAAGACCAGAAACGACTCTGTGGCGGGCGTGCGCGACGCGTTTGCCGAATAGCGCAGGAGATCCTCGACCAGGAGCCGGAAGTTTGCCGTGCTGCTGGTCTGAAGGCGGTCCGCAAGGTAGTCATAGCTCATGCAGTCCTGGCGGCAGCGCAACGCCTGGATCGGCCGGTCGCGCACCAGCCAGAGCTCGGCCAGCGGCGCCCGTGCCGTTTTGACCTTGCCCGCGCGGCGCGACGGCTCCAGCAGCGTGCGCGGGCGGACCACGGCGGCGGCCACGCGGATCCACGACGGGGTCGTGACCACGCGCTGCTTCGGCCCCTGGCGCACCAGGCCGACGCTGACCAGTTCCACCTGCGGCCACGGCAGCCAGTGCGCCGGTTCGCCGCGCGGGCCGATCGCTTCGAGCCCCTGCGGCGTCAGCTGCACCCGGTGGACGTCGCGCGGCTCGCTCAGATCGGGCAACTCGTCCGCGCGCCACGCCTCGGCATCGATCCCGGCGTGCTCGAGCATAAGCACGAGCGACCTGGCACTCGGCTCGCTGAGCGGAACCGGGATGACACCGGGCACGTGAGCGGCCAGACGCATCGCGTCGGTCGGGTGCAGGCCGAGCTCGACGGTGAGCGCATCGCGCACAAGCTGCGGATTCGCATCCTCCGGGTAGACCACGAGACGATGACCGCTAGGCGGCACGCAGGCGTCTCCAGGTGATATGACTCTCGAGCACGCACCACAGCGCGGCCAGCGGGATGAGCAGCCAACCCGACGGGTCGAGGTACTCCTGGGTAAGACGCTCGAGCGCGCGCGGGATCGTCCCCTTATGGAGCCCTTTGGCGAGGCCAAGGAGCGGGTGCGGGCGGAGCAGCCGGAAGTTCTGCGTGCGCAGCCAGGCCACGCCCGGCTTCCCCTTCTTGGCGGCGAGCACCAGCGCCTCCTCGCCACCGCGTGCCGAGGCCTTCACCAGCTCCACGCCCTCCTTGTCGGCGACGTGCAGCGCGAAGGCGGCCGGCCGGCCCCGTTTCAAGAAGCCGGCGACCTTTTCAAGGTCCTTTGGCTCTTCGAGATGGCGCAGCACCCGGATGGCGCCGGCGGGGCTCGACTCCTCGACGAGCACCCTGCAGTGCGTGGCGAAGCGGCGCAGCTCGGCCATGTCTCCCGTGGCGCGGGCGCGCCGCGCGATCGCGACCAGCGCCTCGGTCATACGCTTGCCGAGCGCCCCGGCCTTCTCGGCGATCTTCAGGAAGGCGGGGAGCCAGTCGATCTCGGGCGCCACGGTCGTCAGAACGCCCAGCGCGGAGAGGACGAGGACGAGCTGGTCGGCTTCGCCGTCGAGCGCCCAGCGGCTCCCCTGGATCATCAGGTCGCGGATATCGCCGACCACGAAAAGGTCGGCGGTGACCGCCCCCATGAGGGCCTCGACCGAATCGCCGTTGCCGATGACCGCGCCGCGCAGCGCCTCCTTGACCCGGCGCAGAGCACTGTCGCGCTGGTCGATGGCTCGAGCCCGCTCGGCTTCCAAAGCGTCACGCGGGGCCCCCGTCAGCTCCGCCAGCCCGGCGTCCGCGACCACGAGCGCTTCGGCGTAGCGGTGCTGCTCGCGCAGGCGGCGTGCCTCGGCGCTGTAATCCACGGTGGGCAGGCTGGCGAGCTGGAGCCGGACCAGCCGGGCCGGGTTGTCCGCGAGCAGGACGTACAAGACTGCACCGGCGCACGCCAGCCGCAGCAGGGACCAGCGCGATTGCCAGAGCCGCCGCAACCCCCCGGCGGACTGCCGCCGAGGTACTCGGTCCGTTCGGGAATCGACCCCCTCTGTCCCCCCCTTGCTAACGGGAGGACAGAGCGGGGATTCCGCTTGGACCCAGAACGGTCGCCGCGGTGTTTCGCCGGCCGTGCTCATGGGCTCTGGTACCTCACGTGCACCACGGCCCGCGGACTGGCGAAAAGACGGACCACGCTTTCCACCTGCTCACGCGTGGTGGCGCGTACGTCGTTCATGGTCTGCTCGGGCAGCACCTGGTTGCGCGCCTCCTCGTAGATGGCGCGTCGCGCCAGCCCCAGGTAGTACTCGCCGGCGCGGGAGCGCAGCCGCGTGCCGCTCACGTCCACGATCTCGTCGATCGGGTGGCTGCCGTCCACCTCGACGGCCAGTCGCTCCGGGGGTGGGATCGAGATCTCATAGATGCCGAGCGCCGGGCCGACGCGAAAGGAGTCGTCGCGCAGCTGCGACAGGTCGACGCCGTACACGTACCGCACCGGCGCCTCGACCACGGCGGACACGTTGCCCCGCCACTGCTCGTCCTGCACGCGGGCGCGCACGCGCGACGTCACCATGACGGTGACCAGCTTCAGCGCTCGGGTCGCCTGCATCACGTCGGCAAGCGGACGCAGCTGCCCCTGATCGTCGATGCTTCGGTCCACGCCGGCGCGGCTGACGATCGCTTCCTGCTGGCGGTGCATGAAGAAGGCCAGGCCGCCGGCAAGCCCGATCGCCACGACGAGCGGCACGGGGGACGTGTAGCGCAACCAGGTTGGCCCACGCACGCCATCCGCGGACAGGGCCATGACATGGTCTCCGTCGGGTCCGTATCTGTTGATCTCACAGTACTTCGCCAGTGCCCGAGCGGTCAATGATGACCGCGTGGTGGTAGTAGCTCCGTCTGGCTGGATACCCCCCCATTGGTCCCCTCCTTGCCCGATGACCGCGTCCGGAAGGTCGCACGCATCGTCTTGCGGAAATTGGAGCGGGAGACACGGTAGCCCGAGCACCGGCGCTCGCTTCCGCTTTTTGATGTTGCGCCTTCTTCGGATCGGCTGAGCACTCTTATCGGCCCTGAAAGGGCCAGACAAGCCAGCCCAGGGCAACGCCCTGGGTTGGGGCAACGATACGATTTTTGAGCCCTGAAAGGGCGCGATACTCTCGCACCCTGAAGCTTGTTTCGTCCTTACAGGGCTCTCGCCGGTCGTTTTGATCGTCTACCCAGGGCGTTGCCCTGGGCTGGCTTGTTGCTGCCCCTTCGGGGCGAAATCGGAAATAGCGCGACATCAAAAAGCGTGAGCGAGGGAAGTGGTGCACCGGCCCTCGCTTACGCTTCGGGTTACTTGAACGGGTGCGCTATGCGGGCTAGAAGCTGCGGTTTCGTCCGAGGCGCAGTGGGCGAGGCAATGTCCCCTTACGCCTTGGCCCGCTTGCGTTCGGCGATCATGAGGATCGCCTTCTGGATCCGCCGCTCGCGGGTTTCCCGCTGCTTGGCGCCGGTGATCCAGTCCACGTACTCCTTGCGGTGCGAATAGCACATGGCCTTGAAGGCGGCGCCCGCTTCCGGGTGATCGCGCAACGCCTTCTGAAGATCGCGCGGGACGGAGACCGTGCGCGGGGCGTCGTCTTTTTCGAGTACCACCCGGACACGATCGCCCGCTTTGACCGCCGCTCCTTTTTGCATCGCTTTGTTCACCATCATGAAGAAGCAGCCGTCGCCCATGGGGAAGATCGACGTGCGGAACGGGAAGCCGTTGATGCTGCCCCGCACGGAGACGCGTGCGCGCGTCTTGAACAGGGCGGGAACGTCGAGCGGGATCCGCAGGCAGGTCCAGGCGCCGCCCGGGCCCATCGCTTCGAGCTTCGCGGTCCACGGGTGCTTTTTCATATCGCCGCCTCATTCGAAGAGAGATGGAGTACGACGAGTCGGGCGGGCTCAGCGCACGCGGCCCGGAAGCCTGTGCGGTTGGCGAGTGGGCTTGTCCAGGTGGGTGACGTCGATGTCGTAGGGGCCGTCCGGAAGATCGAGCGAGCGGTTCTCGCTCACGTACTTCACCAGCCGCTCGATCTTGTCGGCCGTGCTTACCTCGCCGGGGTAGTCCGCGCCCGGCGGGTGGCCCCAGTGCACGCGAGTTCCCTGCTGCGTGAGCAGGTAGATGAAGCCGCTGCTGCCCGGCGTGGGCCGGTAGTTGCTCACGTCAACGGCTTGCACGCCGAGCGTGCGGTGGTGCGGGGCCAGAGCTTCGGCCGTGAGGGCTCCGGCCAGGACCGCCGCGTCGTCCCAGCGCGTGCCGGCCGGGCCGGTCGGGGTCGAACGCACGCCCGTGATCGTCGCGTACAGCTCGGCGTTCGCAAAACCCTGGCGCGGCAGCAGGACGCCCTCGCGGTCCACGGGCTCGAACGCCGACGCGGTGCGCACCACGGCGACCGGTTCGCGGTATGCCAGCTTGACCCGGATCACCGCCGGGTGCGAGATCCGCACCTCGATCACCTCGCGCACCCACGGGTGAAGCGCGAACGCATCGCGCAGATTTGCGGCCAGGTGCGGGTCCAGCGTGTTCAGATGGTCGGGCAACCGGGCCAGGTAGCGCACCTCTTCCAGCACGTTGCCGTGGATCCAGACCGGCAGCGGCGTGACCTGAACGTCGCCGAGTGCCACGCGGAATCGCTCCTGCTCGCGCACCCGGCTCTGAACGTAGGCGACGCCGCGCCAGCCGCCCAGCGCGCACGCGGCCACGAGCGCGGCGAACAGGGATGTCCAGAGTGCGGAGCGGAAGGCGAGCGATCCGATCGATCGGATGCCGCCCGCGTCGCGCGCTGCCGGGTTCGGGCGAACCATATCGTCTCCGGATGAGAAGCTGCGCTCTTGGCGCCCGCCCGGCTTCCCGTTCCTAGGCGGCCTGCTTGCCGGGGCGCGGGAGCGCCGGGATGGCCTTGGTGCGCGCGAGTTGCTCACAGAGCTCGGCGAAGTCGATGCCCGCGCGCGCGGCCGCCTTGGGCACCAGGCTATGGTCCGTCATGCCGGGCACCGTGTTGATCTCAAGCAGCCAGGGAACGTTGTCCGCGTCGAGGCGAAGATCGACCCGCGCAACCCCCTGGCAGCCGATGGCCGTGGCGGCCGCGACGGCAGCCGCTTCGGCGGCGTGCACGGCCCCGGCGGGCAAGTCGGTCTCGAACACGTACTCGGTCGCCGCGTCGTGGTACTTGGCGTCGAAGTCGAAGAACGCGCGGCCGGAGCGGATCTCGATCACGGGCAGCGGCCGGCGTTCGATGATCGCCACGGTCAGCTCGCGTCCGACGATGAATTGCTCGAGGATCACCAGCGGGTCGTAGCCGAGCGCGGCCTCGACCGCGGCGTCGAGACCGGCCGGTGTTGCCACGACGCTCACGCCGATGCTCGAGCCCTGGGCGTTCGGCTTGACGACGAGCGGGTAGCCGAGCACCGCCGCCTTCGCCGCGCGCTGGGCCGGTCCGTCGCCGGCGTGCACGGTCTGGCAGGCGGGCGTGGCGAGGCCGTGCTCGAGGAACCGCTGCTTGGCCGCCCACTTGTTCATCGCCAGGCGGCTCGCGGTCGCACCGCTCCCGGTGTACGGGACGCGCAGCTCGTCGAGCAGCGTTTGTACCGTGCCGTCTTCGCCGAACGGCCCGTGCAGCGCGATGAACGCAACGTCCACGCCCGCCCACGGGTAGCGGAACAGGTCCATCTCCTGCGGATCGAACTCGGTGACGTCGTGGCCGCGCGAGCGAAGTGCCCGGATGACCGCCCGGCCGCTGGCCAGGCTGATCGATCGCTCGGCGGACCAGCCGCCCAGCAGGACGACGACGGAGAGGGGGCCGTGAGATGGACGAGCGCGGTCCGTGGGCTGTCCCGGCATGATACCTCCTCCTTGAACTGCTTCGTTCCAATAGGCGCGCAGACACTTCTCCCACGCGCGGTCCCCGCACCCCCGCGCCGGCGGATCATGCGGGGGATCGGGTTAGGGGGAGGGGGCGCTGTCTCGTGTGTGAAGCGGCGTTTGGCTCCGTGAGAGACCTCCCCTCACCCCCGCCTCTCTCCCCACGCTCGCTCCTGTTGATCCATGACGTGACCGCATTGATGCGGTTTTCCGAGGGCCGCCAGGATCCTTGACGCATGTCGCCCCGATAAATCGGGGCACTACGAGCCAAGTGCCGCTCGAGGACTACTTACCAGATTTTGATTTCCAGCTCTAGCTCGACTCCGAAGCGCTCGGCGACCTTGCTGCGCACCAGGTCGATGAGCCGCAGCACATCGCGTGCGGTGCAGCCCGGGTTTGCGACGATGAAGTTGGCGTGCCGCTCGGACACCTCGGCACCGCCGACCTTCGTCCCTTTGAGGCCAGTCTGCTCGATGAGCAGCCCGGCGCTGAGGCCGCGCGTGTTCTTGAAGATGCAGCCGGCGGACTGGAAGCCGAGCGGCTGGCTGGCCTTCTTGGTGATCCAGGTCTTGCGCATCCGCTTGACGATCGCGTCCGGGTTGTCCGGCTCGAGCTCGAACTGGCCGCCGAGCACCACGGGGTCGTCGAGATTGGTTTCGCGGTAGTTGAACTCGAGCTCGTCGTGCGTGCGCGCGTGAATCTGGCCCTGCCAGTCCATGACCGTGACCTGGCGGGTGAACTGGCCGATGTCGCCGGCGCGGCCGCCCGCGTTCATGCGCAGCGCGCCGCCGGTGGTGCCGGGGATGCCCACGAGGACTTCGAGCCCGGCGAGATACTCCTTGGTGGAGCGGGTGATCACGTTGCTCAGGGTTGCTCCCGCGCCGGCGCTGACCAGGTTGCCCTGAATGGTGATCCCGGTGAACGCGGGAGCGTCCAGCTTGACGACGACGCCGCGCACCCCTTCATCGCGCACGAGCAGGTTGCAGCCGCCGCCGAGCATGAACAGCGGGGTGTCGTCCTGGCGGCAGCGTCGCACGAGCGCGGCGAGCTCTTCGGGCGTGCGCGGGCGGGCGAAGAAATCGGCGGGCCCGCCGAGTCGAAAGTAGGTGTGCGGGGCGAGCGGCTCATCCCGCTTGACGATGTCGCGAAAGTCGTCGAGCAAAAGCATCGGCCACCTTCCAAATGTCGCCGGCGCCCATGGTGACCAGCACGTCCGCAGGCTGGAGGCTGGTCTCCAGGTGCGCGACGATCGGGTCCATCTCGGGCAAGTACCGCGCGGGCACACCGTTTTCAGTGATCGCGGCGGCGAGCCGCAGGCCGGCCGGAGCCGCACGCTCGACAGCCAGCTCGCGCGCCGCGTACACGGCGCTGATCACCACCTGGTCGGCGTCGCCGAACGCGGCCGCGAACTCGTCGAACAACGCCTCGGTGCGTGACAGCTGGTGCGGCTGAAACACGCACCAGACCCGCCGGTCCGCGAACGCCTGCCGCGCCGCACGCAACGTGGCGGCGATCTCCGTGGGGTGGTGCGCGTAATCGTCCACCAGCGTCACCCCGCGCCAGCTGCCGCGCAGCTCGAAGCGGCGGCCGCAGCCGTGGAACTCCTCGAGCGCCTCGCGGATCAGCGGCGTGCGCACGCCGAGTGCGCGGGCCAGGGCGATGGCGGCCAGCGCGTTCTCCACGTGGTGGATCCCCGGCAGCGCCAGCGCGAGCTGCGTGACGTATTCTCCCTCCCGGAACACCCGGAAGCGATAGCGCCCCCGCTCGGCGCGCAGGTCCGCGGCCCACCAGGTGCTGCCGGGCTCGAGCGAGAAGGTCTCGAGCCGCGCCCGGCAAGAGGCCACCGCGCGGGCCACCGTCTCGCTCGCCCCGCGCGCCACCACCAGCCCGTCCGGGGGAACCCGCCGCACAAACTCGGCGAAGCTGGCGACGATCTCGTCGATTCCCGCGTAGTAGTCCAGGTGGTCGGGCTCGATGTTGAGCACTGCTGCAACCCGCGCCGGCAGCTGGTGAAAGCTGCGGCCGAACTCGCATGCCTCGGCGACGAACGGCTCTCCGTCTCCCACCCGCGCCGGCCCGCCGAGCTGCGGGACGCTCGCCCCCACCAGCACGCTTGGATCAAGGCCGGCCTGGGCCAGCACCCAGCCGAGCATCGCCGTGGTGGTGCTCTTGCCGTGCGTGCCGGCCAGCGCGACGCCGTGCCGCCCGGCCATCAGGCGCCCGACCATCTCCGGATAGGACAGCTCGGGGATGCCCAGCGCGCGGGCACGCGACCGCTCGATATTATCAGGGGCGACCGCCGGGCTGTACACCAAGCAGCCCGCGTCCGCCGGCACATGCGCGGCATCGTGCCCGACGAACACGCGCACGCCGAGCTGCCGCAGGCGGGAAGCGGATTCGGGTTCGCGGCAGTCCGAGCCAGAGACCGACGCGCCGGACCGGGCCAGGTACTCAGCCAGCGCCTGGACCCCGGCGCCGCCGATACCCACGCAGTGGACTTGTTTTCCTTTGAGCTCCAACGCACCCTACCCGGCAGGTCTAGACGGGAAACCGTTCGGGGGCAACCACTCTCCCAATATCGGCACTCGCCCTACCAGGCGTGAACCATCCGCTGCCTGCCGAACCGGGTCCGAGCAAGACTGCCGGCCGCCGACCGCATGATAAGAGAAATGTTCTTTTTCAGTCAATTGGGGCAAGAGCCGTGGAGATTGCGGGTGCTCGTGCGCTTTCCCGTTCACCACTTCTGATGAACCGCAACGGGCGCTAGGCGGTCAGAGCCATGCAGCCGGTGGACATTACCGTGTCGAGTACCTCGTGGGCGACGGCGGCGCTCGCGTCGGGGCGTCCCAGCGCGCGCATCGCGCGCGACATCTCGCGGCGCAGCGCCGGCAACTTGACCATCGGCAGCAGCGATGCCGCCAGGTTCGCGGCCGTGCGGCCCGGTTCCGGCCGGTCCTCGACCACGACCGCCGCGCCCGCCCGGTCGAATGCCTGCGCGTTGCGCCACTGGTGCTTGGCGGTGGCTCGGGGATACGGCAGTACCACGGCGGGGACGCCGGCCACGGCCAGTTCGGCGAGCGTGGTGGCGCCGCCGCGGGTCACCGCCAGGTTGGCCCGGCTGTACAGCTCGGCCATGTCGTAGAGGAACGGCTCCACGGTCGCGCGCATGTCCGCTTCGGCGTAGGCCTCGCGCACCCAGTCGCGGTCGGCCGAACCGGTCTGGTGCACGATCTGCCAGCCGACCAGCGAGGCGGCCGTCTTGGGCAGTGCCTCCAGGAACGCGTGGTTCAGCGTCTGTGCACCCTGGCTGCCCCCCAGGACGAGCAGGAGACGCCGTGCCGTCTTGTCCTGCGTGGTGCCGCGCGCCTCGGCGCGCTCGATGATCGCGCGCCGCACCGGGTTCCCGGTCGTGACGCAGTGCGCGGCGACGGGGAACTGCTCGGCCGCCTCCGGAAAGGCGAGGCAGACGGTGGAGGCCCAGCGCGCCAGCAGCGCATTGGCTCGACCGGGCACGAAATTCGGCTCGATGAGCAGCAGCGGGATGCCCGACTGGGCCGCGGCCAGCCCGAGCGGGACCGAGCTGTAACCGCCGAGTCCGACGACGATATCCGGCGGATCCGCGCGCAGCATGCCTCGTGCGCGGCGGTAGCCGAGCCCGTTCGAGCAGATCGCCCGGAACAGGCCGAGCGGTGAGGCGCGTAGCGGCGCCGCCGCTACGCGGCAGTATTGGTACCCGGCCGCCCGTACCGGGGCCACCTCCCATTCCCGCCCCGGACCGCAGAACGTGATCCGCGCCGCCGCGCACGCCGCGCGAATTTCTTGTGCTACCGCCAGTCCGGGGAAAAGATGCCCCCCGGTGCCGCCGCCCGCAAAAACGATGTGCATCGCTCTTCCCGCCGCTAGATCCGCTTCCGGTTCAGAAGTTCCGCTCTCGTCTCGCGCGCGCTGGAAAATCCAGCGGCGTCACGCCGCGCGGCGCTCGCCCGCCTCCAGCGCCGCATGGCTCGCCGCGTCGTCCTCGTCGCCGCGCTCACCGGCCTGCTCCGCCTCGCACTCCGAACGCGTCAGGCCCAGCACCAACCCAACCGACACCAGACTCACGACCAGGTTCGACCCCCCCGCGCTGATAAACGGCAGCGATATCCCCTTCGGAGGCAGACTGGCCGTCACCACGCCGATGTTGATGGCCGCCTGGGCCGTGATCATCGCGACCAGACCGGCGCTCGCCAGGTACGCGAAGCGGTTCTTGCGCACGCGCTCGGCCAGCCGCATGCCGCAGACCAGGAAGCTGCACCACAGCGCCAGCATGGTCAACGTGCCGGCCAGTCCCAGCTCCTCGCCGGCGATGGCGAACACGAAGTCGGTGTTCGCCTCGGGGAGAAAACCGAGCTTCTGCCACCCCTCGCCGAGCCCGGTGCCCCACCAGCCGCCCGACCCGATGGCCAGCAGCGACTGCCGCACCTGGTACGGCGCGCTTGCCGGGTCCGTCCAGGCTCGAGCGAACTGCAACATTCGCTCGGCGCGGTAAGGCCGAGCCAGGAGCAGAACGCCGAAGACGGGCACGAGTGCCGCCGCGATCGTGATCAGGTGCCAGGACTGCACGCCGCCCAGGAACAGGACCAGTCCGGCCACCGCCAGCAGCAGGATCGCCGTGCCGAAATCGGGCTCGACGAGCACCAGCGCGCTGGCCGCGGCGGCGGGCACGAGCAGCGGCAGCCAGCCCGCGAAACGTCGCACCACGTCCACGCGCGCCTCGAGCGCCCGCGCCGTGAACAACACCAGCGCGAGCTTGGCCAGCTCGGACGGTTGCAGGCTGATCGAACCGAAGCGAAACCAGCGGTGCGCCCCGTTCAGCCGGACGCCAACCCCGGGGATGAGCACGCCGACCAGCAGCGCGGTCGCGACGAAGAACAAGGGATAGGCGGCCCTCCGCCAGAATTCGACCGGCAGCCGGGCCGCGACCGCGGCGGCCGTCACGCCGACGACCAGGAACGCCAGCTGCCGGGTCAGGAACCTCTGGTCGGCGAAGCTCGGCCGCGGGGTGATGCTCGAGCTGTAGACCATGAGCAGGCCCAGCCCGGCGAGGGCGGCGGTCGTCAGACTCAGGAC
>JBGPMX010000066.1:0-12488 GCA_041487215.1 Planctomycetia bacterium
ATCAGAACCGACGCGGAATGAAGGACTTCCCGTTTTTTTGCAAGATCAGCTTGCTTAACTTGATGCGTATGGGGGAAGGCTGATACCCCCCCTTCCCCCCCTTGCTAAGGGGGGGACAAGGGGGGGTATCAGCGCGACAAAACCGGCACGAGAAGCCGCTGCAGTTCTCTTCCGCGCACGCCCGACCCTCTCTCCACGCTCGCTCCTGGGATCCAGGAGAGGAGTCAGCGTGGGGTGAGGGGAGCGCTCTGCGCGAGAAGAGCCTCTCCCCTAAGACCGTTAACCCGGCAGCAGGCGTGGGCGAGGGGAGTAACAGGCGCGCGCGCCAGGAGGCTCGCGAAGAAGCCATCGCGGGGGCTCCGATGAATCAGGCGCACGATGAGCGGAGGTCGCGCGAAAAGCGATCAGGCCAGGCGGCCGAGCGCGCGCACCGCGCCTTCGGCCAGCTTCTGGCCGGCGTCCGGGGCGAGCTTGCTCGACTGCGCCGTACGCGGCTCGTAGCCCCCCGCGTAGAACGCCGTGGCGGTCGGCACGTAGCCGATGTACTCGTTCGCCAGGCTCACGAACCAGGTGGGGCGGAACCGCGCACACGCCTTGATGTCCAGCGCGAACTGGCAGAAGTACTCGGCCCCGTTCGTCGCGATGCCCAGCGGCCCGATCCGCAGCGCCTGGACCTCGGCATCGATCATCGGGTGTGCCTGCCGCTCGGCCGCCACGCGGCGGCGTTCTGCGGCGTAGATCTTTTCGGCGGCGTCGCCCGCGCCGAGCCCCAGCGCGGGCCGCTCGCGGTCCACATCCGGCTCGCCGCGGATCGCCACCGGGACCGTCTCGACCGCTGCCGCCAGCTCCGCCTCCTTCAGCCACACCATGCGCCCCACCGTGCGCGCCGCCTCGGCCGCCAGCGTCCGCCCCATCAGGTCCCCCCACGCGTGCCCGCTCTCGCGACCGGGCCGCAGGTTGTCCACCTGGGTGATGTCACCGCAGGCGCCGAGCAGGAAGACCACCGGAAGGTCCTCGCGATAGATCCGGCGCAGGTGCTGCCGCAGGTGATAGACGTAGTCGGCCGAGTACTCCTCGCCGCCGACGACCGTGTTGTGGCAGGCAAAGTTCACGACCAAGCCGGCGAGCTCGCCGGAGGGATCCCGCGTGGCCAGCACGCCCAGGTCCGGGTCGATGGGGCCGGCGGGCCGCACGATGGCCGGGTTCATCTTGCCCGGGTGCGTCACCTCGCGGCCGGCGCGCATGAGAAACCGCCGGTTGAACTGGATGCCGGTGACCGAGCCGGTGGCCACGCCGAGCTCGGCGGCGTGCAGCGAGCCCCAGGCGTCGCGCACGGCCGCCGCAATGCCGTCGCCCAGCTGCTCGAGATACGCCGGGTCTTCCTCGGAATTGAAACAGGTCGCGACGGGTCCCCCGCTGTGGGTATGGCTGGCGCCGACCAGAACGCTTTCCGCCGGGATCTTCGTGGCGAACGCGATGGCCGAGCGCGCGCGACGAACCGACGAGCGCTCGACGAACAGTCCGTCGATCCCGACCAGGGCTAGACCAGCGTCCCCGTTCGTGGCGACGAAGGCCTCGGCCCAGAGCGGATCGTGCGTTCCCTTCGCCTTGCGGCTGGTCATGCCGCCCGGCATCTCGGAACCGGGCGGCGGGGTGATGTCCGCTCGACCAAAACCAGCTTGCAACATGGTGTGCATCTCCGATGAAAAAGGACGGAGCCGCCCCGCGCAACTGTCTCGCCGCGTCCAAGGATAAGGACTCGCCCCGCTGGATGCCACGCCGCGCGGCGGCTAAGCTGAGGAGGCTATCCTGAGAAGGACACACCGATGGCCGGAAGCAAGATTCTCGAGGAAATCGAGCAGCTCGACCCGGAGCAAGACGACCAGCGCATCGTGTTCCTGAGCACGTGCTTCGAGTTCCCGTTCGATACCACGCGCTCGCTCGAGTTCGCGCTCTTCCGCACCTTCTGTGTGCCGAGCATCTCCGCGCTGCTCGACCGCACGGCGGAGTTCGCGCGGCGGCCCCAGAAGCGCTACGACGACACGGATATCATCGTCAGCGAGCTGATGGAGTGGGGCTACGACAGCGAGCGCGGGCGGCGCGCGCTGCGCCGCATGAACCAGCTGCACAACCGGTTCTCGATCGCCAACGAGGACTTCCTGTACGTGCTGTCCACGTTCGTCTTCGAACCGATCCGCTGGAACGCGCAGTACGGCTGGCGGCGCATGTGCGAGAAGGAGCGGCTGGCCATGTTCCACTTCTGGCGACACGTCGGCGGCTTCATGAACATCCGCGACCTGCCGGCGGATTGCGCGTCGTTCGAGCGATTCAACCGCGAGTACGAGCGGGCGAACTACCGCTACGCCGACACGAACCATCGCGTCGGGTCGGCCACGCGCGACATGTTCGCCCGCTGGTTCCCGGCGCCGCTGCGGCCGCTGGTGCGTCGCGTGACCTATGCGCTGCTGGACGATCCCGTGCTTGACGCGTTCGGCTTCCCGCGGCCGTGGCGCCCGACGCGGTTGTTCGTCTCCGGCATGCTCCGCGCACGGGGGTATCTCTGCGGCTGGCTGCCGTCGCGGCGGCGGCCGCGGCTCCGCACCGAAATACGGCATCGCAGTTACTCCGAGGGGTACCAGATCGAGGAGCTTGGCCCGCCCACCACCACGCCACTCGGTGCGTGAGACCGGTCCCCCCAGGGTGACAGGGTGACAGGGTGACAAGGTGACAAGGGGGTCAGGGGCAGGAGTCAGGAAGTAGGAAGCAGGGCTCAGGGCAGCGCGCCGGCGTCCCCGCCGGGGCGCGATGTTTAACCCCTGCCCCAACGGGGCGGGCGCCTGACAGTGACGCATGGCCTGGCCGTGTCTGGCGCGCATCCCGATCGTAACCAAGGCGTAGCACGATCGGGGTGCCGGGTAAACATGCGGGCGGCCCCGGTCACGCGCCAATTCCCCCCGTTGCGGGTTGCGGACCCTCCCCTCCGCGTGTACTAATGTGCACAGTCGTCCCCCTCACCCGTGCCCTACTTAGCGGGTGAGTCTTCGGGAACGCCCGCCGGGTGGGGAGAGGGAAAAACCGGACACCCGCCGAGGATGGAGCCATGCAAGTAAGCGCGATCATCGCCCTGGCCATCTCGTGTGTGGCGATCGGTGCGGCGGCCGCCTGGCTGATCGGACGGGCGCGGCGTGCCCAGGCCGTCGCCGAGGCAACGGCGGCCGCGGCCCGCGACTTGGCGATCGCATGCGAGCGGCTGCTGGCCCGTGAGACGGAGCTCGCCCGGCTCCAGCAACAGCTCGACGCCAACCGCACCGAACTGGCACGCCAGCACGACCAGATCCGCCAGCTGGGCGAGGCCCGCGCCGAGCTGGCGGCCACGCTCGAGAACGAACGCAAGCTACACGGCCAGAAGCTCGAGCTGCTCAACGAGGCGACTCAGAAGCTCACCGACTCCTTCCGCGCGCTGTCGGCCGACGCCCTGCGCAACAACAACCAGTCCTTCTTGGAGCTGGCGCAGGCGGCGCTGGGAAAGTTCCAGTCCGAGGCGCGCGGCGATCTGGAGCTGCGCCAGAAGGCGGTCGAGAACCTGGTCACTCCCATCCGGCAATCGCTCGAGAAAGTCGACCAACAGATCCTATCGCTCGAGAATGCGCGGCAGCAGGCGTACGGCGGCCTCACCGAGCAGCTGCGATCGCTGGTGTCGACGCAAGAGAAGCTGCAGCTCGAGACGGGCAACCTGGTGCGGGCGCTGCGATCTCCCACCGTGCGCGGGCGCTGGGGCGAGATCCAGCTGCAGCGCGTGGTCGAGATGGCCGGCATGCTCGACCACTGCGACTTCGTGCGCCAGGAGACGGTCACGACGGACGACGGACGGCTCCGCCCCGACCTGGTCATCAAGCTGCCGGGCAAGAAGAACATCGTGGTGGACGCCAAGGCGGCGCTCCAGGCGTACCTGGACGCGCTCGAAGCGACCGATGACGGCGTGCGGACGGCCAAGCTCCGCGAGCACGCACAGCAGGTGCGCACCCACCTGGGCAAGCTGAGCACCAAGGCGTACTGGGAGCAATTCGAGCCGACGCCGGAGTTCGTGGTGCTGTTTCTGCCGGGCGAGCCGTTCTTCTCGGCGGCGCTCGAGCAAGATCCGTCGCTGATCGAGGACGGGGTCAACCAGCGCGTGATCCTGGCCACGCCGACCACGCTCATCGCGCTCTTGCGCGCGGTGGCCTACGGCTGGCGGCAGGAGCGGATCACCGAGAACGCGCAGATGATCAGCGACCTGGGCCGGGAGCTGTACGAGCGAGTGAAGGTGATGGCGCAGCACTTCGAGCGGATCCGCCGCGGCCTGGACGGCACGATCGAAGCCTACAACCGGGCAGTCGGGTCGCTCGAGGGACGCGTGCTGCCGACCGCGCGCCGCTTCAAGTCGCTCGGCGCCGCCACGACCGAGGACATCGAAGTGGCCGAGGTGCTTGAACGCTCGGCGCGCGCGATCCAGGCCCCCGAGTTCGCCGGGCTGCTCGCCCGCGAAGAAGAGCCGAGCATCGCGGATGAGCTCGGCTGAACGCCACAGGGTGGCGAGCCGCAATGCGGCCCGTGAAGCTGTCGCGGAACCAGCGCGCATCGCCACGGAGTGGCGGGCCACCTTAAGATCGCCGCCACGGAGTGGCGGGCTACATTCGCTTCATCCCAGAGTGGCAGACGGCCTTCAGCAGAGCTCATCGAGCGGTGCGCCGGGCTTCGGGTCCCACATGTCGATGTGACTGGGACCACCGCGCATCCAGAGCAGGATCACCGATGGGGTGCGAGCCGCGGCGGGGGAGCCGGACGCTGCTGCACACACTTCAACGCGCAAGAGGTCGGCGAGCGCAACGCCGCCGGCGCCGAGCAGCCCGGCTCGGATGAAGCGGCGGCGATCCACGCGCAGCGTCTCGCGGAACTCCCGGCACCCGATCCGGTTGCTTCCCGGATCGCTCATGCGGTGCGATCCCTGGCGCTTACCCATAGACGCATCTCAATATGTCCGCGCACGCACAGGAAGCGCGATGAGGAAAGCTTGCCTCGCCCAGTACCGCGTCAATCTTCGATGGACACATGGCGTGTCATCCTGAGCCAAGCGAGAAACGAGCAAGCGAAGGATCTCGCTGCTTCCTATCGGCGTCGGTCGGCGTTCCTCGGCGGTTGCTATCTTTCGCATGAGTAACTCGCCCCAGACGGCGTAGAAGGCCAGCGGCCGTCGAAGGGCGAACTTGAGAGCCGAAGCCGTCGACGGCCTGGAGCAACCGGCATGACGAATCGGAGCGACGAGCGCGAGCGACCCGCCGGGCGGCCCCGCGCGGGCGGCCGGCCGCAGCGTTCGTTCGGGGACTTGCGCAGCGCGACGCCGGTGTCGCGTGCCATGACGCTGACCGATCTGGCCGGCTGGGTGGCCGGTTTCGCCGCCGCGGCCGGCATCTACCGCGGCACCGTGCTGGCGCTGGTCGAGAGCGCTCCGATCATCAGCTCGATCGTCTCGTTCTTCGGCCTGTGCTGGCTCGGCACGGTGATGGCCGGGCCGATCGTGCTCGGGGCGCGGCGCTTGCGGCACGGGCGGCAGTTCCGGCTGGCCGCGGGCGAAAGGATCTGGTGCCTGCTCGGCGCCGCGTGGATGCTGGTGGCCCTCGCGCGCGCTCTGCGCGGTTGGGATGCCCCGGTGATGACAAGCATCGCGGCGTGTACGGCGCTGGCCGCCGCGGCGCTGGCCCCGGTGCTGCTCGTCGGCTTGTGCTACTCGGAACGGCGGCGAGCGTTCGTTATGTGTAGTCGGGTTTCTGCGAAACCCGCTCCGGGTCTCGGAGAGACCCAACTGCACCCCGCAAGGGGGGGACAGGGTGATTCGGATTCCAAACGGGTCCATGACCCGGTGGCTGGTTCGGTTCCGGGTGTGGGAGCAGATCGCGCAGCCGGATCGTGGTCCGAGCGAGTGGGCGTGGTGTGTGCGGCCGCGTGGCCCGCCGGCTGGATGCTCGCCGGATTTCTCCTGGGACTCTAACGAGGTCCGCAGAACGACGGTACGTCAGGCTTTCCAGCCTGACTATGGGCCGTGTCAGGCTGGAAAGCCTGACGTACGGAAAGCCTGACGTACCCCCCCACGCACCGAGCCCGCGCTGAATCGGACACCACAGGGACGGGCTGCCCAAGCTTTTTCCTCTGTTTTGGGCCGATGTTTGCATCAGTTCTTTTTCAGACGTCCGGCGCATCGCACGGCGGGATCGCCCCGCGCCCTATGTGTTCCGCACGGACAGGGGGACGACCGGCATGACTCTCTTGGCAAACATATCGACGCGCGGCCCGTTCGTTTCGATTCCGTTCCAGACGCCGCCGGAAGAGCCGGCTCCGATACCGGGGCCGGAGATTCCCCAAACGCCCACGCCGCAGCCCGAGCCGCTGGCGCCGGGGCACGAGCCGCCGCCGCGCACGGACGATCCCGGCCACAAAGAGAGCCCGGTTCCCCCGCCGGCCAAGACGCCGCCCGCCCCGAAGCCGGGCCGGTGACACGCCGCATTTTTCAATTGCCCCGTTGCACCCGCCCCCTACAATGGCCGCCGGCATCCCGTCCTGGATGAGCGCGGGGCAACATGCTGGCCAAACTGAACACGTTCGCTCTCGTCGGCATCGACGCCGTCCCGGTGGTCGTCGAGGTCGATGTGTCGCCCGGGGCGATGCCCAAGACCGTGCTGGTCGGGCTGCCCGAGATGGCGGTCAAGGAGAGTACGCACCGCGTCGAGCGCGCCGTGGTCAATTGTGGGTACCACCGCCCGATCGATCGCGTGGTCATCAACCTGGCGCCTGCCGAGCTCAAGAAGGACGCCGGCTCGTTCGACCTGCCGATTGCGCTGGGGCTCTTGGGCGCCAGCCGCCAGCTGACCAGCGACCTGGGCGACCGCTACGCGGTGGTGGGCGAGCTGGCGCTGGACGGCTCGACCCGCCCGGTCAACGGCGCGCTGTCGATGGCCATCGCCGCCGTCAAGCACGGCTTCAAGGGGATCCTCGTCCCCACCGCCAGCGCGGCGCAGGCGGCCGTGGTCGAAGAGCTCGAGGTCATCCCCGTCGCGTCGCTCACCGAAGCGGTCGGCTACCTGAGCGGCCAGCTGGCGATCGATCCCTTGGTCGTGAACTTTTCCGAGGTGTTCGGCAGTGCGTCGGCCTACGAGGTGGACTTCGCGGACGTGAAGGGACAGGACGCCACCAAGCGGGCGCTCATCGTCGCGGGCGCCGGCGGGCATAACGTCTTGATGATCGGGCCGCCCGGCACGGGCAAGACGATGCTCGCCAAGCGGCTTCCCACGATCCTCCCCGAGCTGAGCCCGGCCGAATCGATCGAGACGACGCGGATCTACTCGTGCATGGGGCTCTTGAAGGTCGGGCAGTCGCTCATGGCCGCCCGGCCGTTCCGCGATCCGCACCACACGATCAGCGACGCGGGGCTGGTCGGCGGCGGATCGAACCCGACGCCCGGCGAGATCAGCCTGGCGCACAATGGCGTGCTCTTCCTGGACGAGCTGCCGGAGTTCGACCGGCACACCCTGGAGGTGCTCCGCCAGCCGCTCGAAGACGGCTCGGTCACGATCTCGCGTGCCCTGACCAGTACGACGTTCCCGGCGGACTTCGTGCTGGTCGCGGCGCTCAACCCCTGCCCGTGCGGGTTCCGCGGCGACCCGCGCCGCTCGTGCCACTGCACGCCGCAGCAGATCGAGCGCTACATGTCGAAGATTTCCGGCCCGCTCTTGGACCGCATCGATATTCACATCGAGGTGCCGGCGGTGCCGTTCCGCGAGCTGTCGGATCAGGCGGCGGGGACGCCCTCGGCCGAGATCCGCCGCACGGTGATCGCGGCGCGCGGCGTCCAGCGCGCGCGGTTCGGCAACCGCGGCCCGCACGTGAACGGCCGCATGGCGCAGCGGCACCTCAAGAAGTTCTGCGCCCTCGACGCCGACGGCGAATCGATCCTCAAGATGGCCATGAGCGAGATGGGCTTGTCGGCGCGCGCGCACGACAAGATCCTCCGCGTGGCGCGCACCATCGCCGACCTCGACGGCAGCGAATCGATCCGCTCGAACCACCTCGGCGAGGCGATCAACTACCGCACGCTCGACCGCAGCATGTGGACGTGATCGCACGAGCAGCCGCGGGGTAACCGCAAGAACCGCGGAGATCTCAGAGCGGCCACGCATTTTTCCTTTGGAGTCCCTGGTACTCCGTCACTCTTCGAAGGACGGGCGAAGTCGTGTCATCCTGAGTGGAGCGAGGTACGAGCGCAGCGAAGGATCCCCCGTGTCGGCCTCTGCGCTCGACTACGGGGCGCGCCGGCTCTGTCATCCTGAGCGCAGCGAGGTACGAGCGCAGCGAAGGATCTGGGTAGCGACGAAGAGACATGCGATGCGCACGGTGGGACCTCTGGCGGTAGCTGAATTCGCCAGAATGCAGAGTCTTCTGAACTCTGGCGAGTTCAGCTACAGGTGCTTCAACAGGCTACTAGAACGGTACCAGTGAGTGGATTCATCGTGGAGGGAACCATGGGCACCTCCGACATCGCCGCCTATGCATCCATGGCTTCGGCGATGGCGGCGGGCTTGTCGGCGTTGTTCGCGATCATCGGAGTGGCGGCGATGCGCACGGCGAAACGAGCCGACACGATCGCCTGGTGCATGAAGTCGTATTACGAGCTCCAGAGTGTGGCCCCGGGCGTGGGCGTTCCCGCGATCAGCCCCCAGGCTTTTTTCCAGCGGCTCTGGGGCCTGCAACTCACGCAATATCACTTCTACAAGCGGGGCTTGCTTCCGGCGGATCTCTATGGCCTCTGGCTCTGGGCGCGGCACCGCGAGATCCACGGCAAGGCGCCGGAGCGCGACGTGGGCGGGATCACGTTCGAACAGGGCTGGAGAGAGATCGGCCGAACGCACGTTGCCGATCCGGATTTCATTCGCTTCATCGAGATCGTGCTGGCGCGTAAGGAGGACGAAAAGCCCGAGATCATGTACCGGCTGCGTTACTTCGCGATCCTCGAGCTCTCGGGCGCCACGGAGCGGCTGACGCGCGACAGCAGCGGGACCTGACGCCGCGTCGGCGCGCAGCGTTCAAGCACTCCGTGATGACCGCGCACGAGGCCGATTATTGGACGCATCCCCTTTTGTGCGTGCCCATCTTCGACGAAGTGCGGGAGAAACTCCTGACGGATCAGGAGCTCCGCGACTGGCTGGAGCTCCCCGAACGGGAGATTCTCACGTTCCTGAACGACCTCCTGAGGCCGCGTCGGAGCGCAACTTCCAACCCCCCGTGATGACCGCGCACGAGCGCGATTATTGGACGCATCCCCTTTGTTCCGCGGGAATATGCAGCGTTGCTGGTGGGACAGCTTGCGGAGCGATTCGGTGCGGTCCATCCGTCGGCGATATCGCGAGTGGTTCGGCGCGCAGCGGAACGTCGCGTACGAGACCGCTCCTGGGCTCGGTTGCTGAGTGATCTGGAACGGAATCTCAAAGCACAAAAGGCAAAACTCAAGACCTGACCCCACTCGTTCCCTCCACTCGTTCCCTGGGCTCAAAAAGACTCCAGCTCTTCGCTGCCGTTCCTGCTTCCAATCGCGCGCCAAACCTCGACATCCACAGAATCGCTGACGAACCGGGCACTGCCATCGACCATTAAGACATTGACCCCATGCCCGTGTCGACTGGACGCCGTGACCGCCCCATAATCGTACTCCGATGCATTTTGGCAACTGTGTTCATTGGGAGCAAGCACGTGGTGATACCATGTATGTGGGTACCCTGCCTCAATCCAGTGTTGGCCTTTCTCGTCAGACGCAATTGGACCGCCAGGAACCTGAACCGACCGACAAAGCCGTACGAATTGATCAAATTGCGAACTATTGAAGAGCCCCGGAAATGTGCGAAACACGTGCGCCAGTGCATCTGGCTGACTGCCTGGAGTACCCGGGCCCCTTACCCATTCACTAGCGGCGGCCGTTGTGCTTGTCCCATCAACGACCTCTGACACTCGCATCCCGCCGAGGCCGTGAAAGACACCATTCCACCCATTGCGCGCGACACCGTTGCCTGTATTGACCGCATAATTTGTCCAACCACCCCAAGGTGGTTGGACGTCTGCCGGGCAGAGGAATGCTCGCAAAGTCTGACCAGCTATTGTGGAGTTCTGCAGCTTGCCGAACGGACGCCACAGGTCAAAATTCAGCCCGTTGTAGCTTGGCACTTCACCCAAATAGGGCAGCAGCATTGCATGCGGTGAATAGCCAATAACTACACCAGGTGGAAAGCAAGAGTGATCCGCGTGATAGGCGTTCAGTGCCAGGCCAATCTGCCTGAGATTCGCCTGGCACTGAACTCGGGCCATAGCCGCCCTCGCCAGCTGCACGGCCGGCAGGATTAAGGCAAAGAGGATGCCTATTACCGCCAGCACGGCTAGAAGCTCAATTAGCGTCAAAGCACAACGGCGACACATTAGTTACCGTTTACCGTGATGTGGATATGAGTGTTCTCCGCGTCCACATACGCGTCATCACCTTGACTGCTTAGCTTATATTTTACCCTGCAACCAATTTCCCACATGCCAGTCTTGTTCAGTACTTTGCTGCCGCTCATGTCGCCGGTACCAGTCGAACTTGCCGGACCCATAATACTGAGACTTATGTAGCGTGTGCCAACGTAGCCAGACATGCCTTGTGGATCAATCCAGTACAATTCACGTATTATATCATACGTGTTTGAGTCGCCCGACGACACTGTGAAGCTCGTTCCCGATACCGACCAGGAGAAGTTGGCGTTAATCGTTTCCGTTCCGTCGTCCGACGGAGTTAGACCTGAGATCGTTCCCGTTACGGACGCGTTTGCGCTCCGGCCCATATGAGCGACGAGCACTGCCAACAACACGGTCCAGATCTTCGGCTTCATGACGATACTCCTTCAAGAGAACGACGGGGTAAGGGCCCGCGCAAAAATAACTTGTACAATGGACCCACCTCCATAACCATAAGGACGGAAAAACGGGCCTCGCGCGGCAGAACAAAAATCAAAAATCTTTGGGCAGGCGGGCGACGGCGAGGCCGCGTGCCACGATTGGCCTTGCCAGGTCAGGACTTGCGCCGCAAAAGACGTCGGTATTTCTCGAACAGCTGCCGCGCCCAATCGCGCAGGGTGCGAGCGGAAACCGATGGTTCGGGTCGTCGCGGTGGCTCACCGCCTTGCGAGGAACTCTCATCCGGGCGGATCAGCCTCCGGAGCTTGGCTGCGTCCTCCGGATGTATCTGGTCGATTTCCCGCAGCCACACATCAAGCTCGTCCTTGCTCGGCCCGCTCGCGTCTCGCTTCTCCAGGTGGCCGTGGGTCTTGCGCTTCTGTGCTTCCGTCATGCCGCTCAGAGCTTCTCGGGTCTCCCTTCCAGCCAGACCCGCCAGCCCTTCTCGCTCGTGCTTTCTGTCTTGGGCCGCCTTGTCCAACCAATCCTGGGAAAAATTGGCGGAAACCCGGATCAGCCAGAGTTTCAGTTCCTGGTCCGTCTCCCCCCGAAAGGACCGCAGACGCTCGTAGTCGTTCTCCCGCAGATGAAGGTACATGTCTTGAACCAGATCCTTCGCGCGATCGCCGAAGCCGGTACGGACGAGGAGGCGACGAAGAGGTCTGACAGCTACCTGGTCGAACGTCAGCCAGAACTCTTCCCATGCCCCGCGTTCGCCTCTCAGACATCGCTGAACGAGTGGGTGCATGGCGCCACGTGCACGGAAAGAGGCTTGATCGGACCCGCGTGCGCTCCATTCACTGCGCGCACAATCCCCTATTTTTAGGGTGCAATCACGCCAGTAGCACGAAAAACCGCAGGAAACCGCAGTTTCCGGCAGCGTGCCCCCCCTGGGTTACCCCAAGTGCCTCCCCAGAAGGCCGCAAGTCGGCCACGAACGCTCGGGATTACCCTGTAAAAGCTGCGGTCTTGTGCTGCTACCAGCGTGATTGCACCCGTCGCTCCATTGGTAGGTCAATTTGTACAAGTTATTTTTGCGCGGGCCCTAAATCATGGCTCAATGCCTACGAAGTGGATCGGCTCAAGACCAGGCGAGGATAACTTCAGATATATGTACCCGTCCCGCGCTGTGCCCAGTTCCAACTTTGCTGTTCTCGGAACTGCTGACCGTTCTCTAAGCCTTGGTCTGCCGTCTATCGCTTTCGCTAGTAGGTCTTCTAACACGCGTCTCTCAGCAGCCGTAAGTAGGGAGACAGAATGCTTGTGCCAATTGCGAGCAAGAAGACTGCGAGCGAGAAGCGTCTTCATTACTTGCTGCTGCTGGAGCTGTAGCTGCGTGAGCCTGCGTTCGGGTGTCAAACCGGCAACCTGGGGACGGGCAGCAATAGTTGCTTGAATAGACTCGGGAGAGAGGAGAGCAGAGGTATCGATCTCCGACGGCGCGCGCGAACGCGATAGGATCCAATAAAGCGCGCCGGACGCAG
>JBGPMX010000067.1:0-12416 GCA_041487215.1 Planctomycetia bacterium
ACTATTACCTGGGCCTGGCGATCTTCTCGATCACCGTGGTGGTGTACACGCTGATCGGCGGCTTTCTGGCCGCCGTGTGGACCGACCTGTTCCAGAGCGTGATGATGCTGGTCGGCGTGCTGGTGCTGCTGGTCTTGGCGGTTCCCGCGGCGGGCGGGATCGAGCACGCGACGCGCGTCGCGGTGGAGAACACCGGCCCGGGCTTCGCGTTTGGGCCGGGCTACTCGGGCGACGGCCGCGCCTTTCTGCCCCTCGGGCTGGCCTTTTCGTTCTTCGCCCTCTGGGTCTTCGCCGGGGTCGGCTCGCCCGCCAGCATGGTGCGACTCATGGCCAGCAAGGATACCGAGACGATGCGGCGGTCGATCGTGCTGCTGGGGGGGTACAACGCGCTGATCTACCTGCCGCTGGTGGTCATCTGCATCTGCGCGCGAGCGATCCTGCCCGGCGTGCAGCAGACCGACGAGATCATCCCGCGGCTGGCGATTGCCACGACCGCGTGGATTCCCGGCGGCTCGCTGCTCGCCGGCATCGTTCTGACGGCGCCGTTCGGCGCGGTCATGGCCACGGTGAGCGGGTACCTGGTGGTGATCGCCTCGGGGCTCGTGCGCGACGTGTACCAGCGGCTGCTGCGGCCGGCTGCGCGTGAGACCGAGCTGCGTCGCCTGAGCTACGCGGTGATGGTGCTGGTGGGCGCGATCGCGGTCGCGGCCAACATCCGGCCGGTGGCCTATTTGCAGGCGATCGTCATCTTCAGCGGCGGGGGCGCGGCGGCCACGTTTGTCACGCCCGCGCTCATGACGGCCTTCTGGCGGCGCGCCACGGCCGCCGGCACGCTGGCCGCCATGCTCACCGGCGCCGGCACCCTGCTCGCCCTCTCCGCCGCCGGCTGGATGGGGGACGATCCGATGATCGGGCCCAAAACGCAGTTCCGCCCCTACTACCTGCTGGGGCTCGATCCGATCGTCTGGGGCCTGCTGGCGTCCGCCGTCGCCGGCGTGGCCGTCAGCCTGGTGAGTACTCCGCCCGACGAGCGCCGCGTCTCCATGCTGTTCGACGCAGCGGTGAGGCCCGAGCCGGTGTCACGCGCCGCGTAATGTCGCGCCGGCACGCGAGCGGGACTGTAGCCGCGCAGCGGCGCCACATCGAAATACGAGCTCGAGGTTCGGCACCCCTCACCCCCGGGTTCGGTGCCCCTCACGGACGTGCCACGCGCCTCACCCCCGGGTTCAGCGCCCATTACCGTTTCACCACCCCTCACCCCCGACCCCTCTCCCCACACTCGCTCCTATGATCCATGAGAGGAGCTCCTGTGGGGCGAGGGGAGAAGTCTGCGCGAGGAGAGGCTCTCCCATGAGGAGATGATGCGCCAAGGAGCCGAGCGTGGGGCGAGGGGAGAAGTCTGCGCGAGGAGAGGCTCTCCCATGAGGAGATGATGCGCCAAGGAGCCGAGCGTGGGGCGAGGGGAGAGGTGTGCGCGAAGAGAGGCTCTCACTTCTTGCTCGTGTCCTTCCCCATATACTCGTGCGTCTCGGTATCCACCTTGATCAGGTCGCCGACCTTGATGAACATCGGCACCTTGATCTCGAGCCCGCACGCCAGCTTCGCGTCCTTGCCGACGCTGGCGCCGCGGCCGGCGCTGGTCGGGTCGGCCGTGTCCATCACCTCGTCGCTGAAATTCGGCGGGAACATGATGCTCGCGGGCTGGCCGTCGACGAATCGGATGATGAACTCCATCCCATCCTTGAGCAGCCACTTGCCGTTGCCGACGACCGGGGCGGGAATCGAGATCTGCTCGAACGTCTCCGAGTCCATGAACACGTAGCCGTCCTTGTCCGCGTAGATGTACTGGTGGGGGCGCGATTGCAGATCGGGCTGCTCGAACTGGTCGCTCTCGTCGAAACCGCGCTCGACGATGCGGCCGGTTTTCATGTTCCGCATCTTCGTCTGCAGCACGGGGCGCCGTTGCGCGGTCTTGTGAATGTGGTAGTCCTCGATGATCCAGTGGGCTCCCTCGAACGTGACGACGACGCCCTTCTTGAATTGTCCAGCGCTGATCATGCCGAGTGCTCCGGATGAAGAGGCCCGCGGCGTCCTGCCGGCGCAAGGATTTGCCGGTGGGAATTGTACCAGCCCGGTGCACGGCCGGGGAACGATGGGATTGTAGTGGACCCGTTCACCGCGCCGGCTGAGAATGCTGCGAGGCGGCGCCGCGCCGCTCTCGCGCAGCCTGATGAGCGGCGACTGCCGGCAGCGCGGCCTCGTGGGGGCTCCGGTAAACTAGCCGGGCCGGGCGTCCGGCTGTTTGACCGAGCGCCGACGGGGCCGCTGGGGGCGCACCGCGGACGCTCATAACTGCTTAAGGATTCCGGCTGGTTAAACGCGCATGGACCCGGAACTCGAACACGAGGACTCGCTTCGCACCCGCGCGGCCGCCGCGGCCGACGTCGGCGCCGCCGGCCGCTGGCTGGCCCTCACGGCGGCCCTGCTGGGCTGGATGTTTGACGGCGCCGAGATGGGCGTCTTCTCGATGGTGGGCCGCCAGGCCGTGATCGATCTCTTGGGGACGAGCGAGGAACGGAAGATCGGGCTTTGGTTCGGAGTGGTGACGGCCGGTTTTCTGGTCGGCGCCGCCACGGGGGGCGTGCTGTTCGGCTGGTTAGGCGACCGCATTGGACGCGTGCGCGCGATGACGCTGAGCGTGCTCACCTATGCCGTCTTCACCGGTCTGTGCGGAGTGGCCGGAGCCGCCTGGCAGGTGGGAGTGCTCCGGTTCATCGCGGCACTGGGCATGGGGGGCGAATGGTCCCTGGGCGTGGCGCTGGTGATGGAAGTCTGGCCAAACCGCTCGCGCGCTTTCATGGCCGGGCTGATTGGTGCAGCGGCGAATGTCGGGTACATGCTCGTGGGCTTCGTGGGCCTTGGACTGGCAGCGCTGCTCGGCCGTTTAACCGAGTGGCTCATCACGGCCGGGCTCTCTCCGGACACGGTCACGAGGCTGACGGCGAACAAGGGCTGGCGGCTGATGATGATGCTGGGGACGCTGCCCGCGCTGCTGACCTTCTTCATCCGGCTGTGTGTGCCCGAGTCGCGGCGCTGGCAGAGAGAAAGGGCGCGCGGCGCGACCTCGCACTGGGCCGCGCGCGACCTCTTCGGCGTCGTGCTGGGCGCCCTGGGCCCCGGGCTCATCGTGTACCTCTGGGCTTGGTCGGGCCCCGAGCGGTTTCCGCACACCGTGTGGGTAAGGCTGGTGGGTACGACCGTCGGGCTCGCCGTCGCCGTGCTCGGCTACACATTCCCGCTCGTCCGTTACCTGCAGCGGCACATCGCGGCGGACCCCGGCGCGGAAGCGTGGCGGCCGATCTTGCGCCGCATGCTCCTGGCGGCCTGCCTGAGCGGCGTCGCCCTGCTCGGCACGTGGGGCGCGACGCAGTGGGCCCCATCCTGGGCCGACCAGCTGACCGGGGGGGCGCAACACGCGAGGGAGCATACGCAAATCTGGCTCGCGGCCGGCGCCATTGTCGGAACGATCGCCGCGGCGCTGTGCGGCGATTGGCTCGGTCGGCGGGTCACGTACTGCTTGTTCTGCATCCTGTCACTCGGGTCGGTCTACGCGCTCTTCCTGCTGAACACAGGCTACGGTCCCGGGTTTCTCGCGTCCGCCTTCTTCGCTGGCGTTTGCACGGCTTCGTTCTACGGTTGGCTGCCGCTGTACTTGCCCGAATTGTTCCGGACCAACGTGCGGGCCACGGGCCAGGGCTTCGGTTACAACTTCGGCCGCATCCTGGCGGCGATCGGCGTGCTGCAGACCGGCAACCTGGTGGGAATGTTCGAGAAAGACGTCGTCCTCGGTGGGCTGAAATTGGCCCGCGGCTACCCCGTGGCCTGTTCGGTCGTAAGCCTCATCTACCTGCTCGGCATCGTGCTCATCTGGTTCTGTCCCGAGACCAAGGGGAAGCCGCTGCCAGAATAAGAGTCCAGAGTCCAGAGTCCAGAGTCGAGGGCCAGCAAAGGGTCGAGGGTCGATGGTCCAGGGGCCCCGAGTCGAGAGCCAGCAGATGGCCCTCAATCGGGCAAAGAGCGTCCCAGCAGGCCGGACAGTAAGACCCCCGAGCGTCGCCCCGGGGAATCGTAACACGCCTTATCTTTTCGTCTCGACTCTTTTGCTGGCTCTCGACTCTGGACTCTTCAGAGCCATCTCCGCATCCGCATCCACAGGTACATGAGCGGTGGGACGACGATGATCCCGGCCAGGGTGCCCCAGAAGAGCGGGCTGAGGTGGCCCGGGTGCACCGCGTACTCCTCGCCGAAGAAGTTCATGCCGAAGAAGCTCGTCAGGAATGAGATCGGCATGAAAAACACGGTCACGATCGTGAGCGTCTTCATGATCTCGTTCGTCCGGTTCGACGTCACGGACAGGTACGTGTCCAGCGACCCGCCGACCAGGTCGCGCAGCGACTCGACAATCTCATACAGCCGCACGACGTGGTCGTACACGTCCCGAAAGTAGATGCGGTCCTGCTTGTCGATAACGGCGTATTCGTCCCGCGCCAGCCGGTTAAGCACTTCGCGTACGCCCCCGAGGCTGCGTCTCAGGTTCACGAGTGTGCGCTTCTGGTGGAAAATGCGGGCCAGCGTCTCGGGACTCGGTTTCTCGAAAACCTCGTCCTCGACCTGATCGATCCAATCGTCGATGCCATCCACGAGCGGCATGTAATCCGCTACGATGCTATCCGCGATCTGGTAGAGCAGGTTATCGCAGCCACCCGCCAGGCGGCGTGGCTCGCTGCCGACCGATTTCCAGATCTGCTCGAGCGGCGGGATCGGCTCGGTGTGGTGGCTGACCAGGAAGTTCCTGCCCACGAAGAGATCCAGCTCGTGCGCGGAGATGGCCGCGATATTGCTCTCGAAGCGGACGGCGTGCAGTACCACGTAGATGTAGTCATGCCAATCGTCGACTTTGGGGATGTTCGTTTCCCGGAGCGCGTCGTCCACGGCGAGCGGGTGGAAGCCGAACTGCTCGAGCAGCGTTCGTTCCTCTTGCTCCTCGCCGACGCCATCGGGCGTGCAGTCGACCCAGAGGATCACGCGGGGATCGGCGCGCAGCGCCGCGATGTCGCCGCACGGGATGTCGCGGCGCACCGAGCCGTCGGCGAGCCGCGCGAGCGCACGGATCATGGCATCTCCTCGAAGGGTTCACGCATGCACCGTCTGGTCGCGAAGCCAGCCAGGCTCGTGGGGGTGCTGCGAGCGAGCGCCGAATATAGTGCCGCCCCGCGGCGAGCGTTAGACTTTTGTCAGCGGTCTCTTGCGTACGCTGCGCAGGGAGAATCTGTGAGGCTCGACCCCCGAAAGAACCTGGTGCGGCTCGCCCTGCTGCTGAGCCTCGTCCCCTGCGTGCTGGCCGGTTCCGCCGAGCCCCCCACGCGCGGCGAGAACCTTGGACGCAACGGCGATTTCGAACGCGGGGACAAGACTCCGGATGCGTGGCAGACCATCGACGGCCTCTCCACTTTCTGGGTCAACGATCCGGACAGCGGGCACGGCAGGGTGCTCAAGATCGACACGGACGTCCTCCAGACCCAGGCCTATGATTGGTGGGCGCGCCTCATCGCCGGCGCGGACCCCAAGGATGCGCCCCCGAAACAGCCTACCCAGGAACCAAAGTTCGACACGCTCGCCGGACTGGACGGCGTCTGGTTCTGGAGTGATTTCATCCCGGTCGAGCCCGGCAAGAAGTACTGGCTCACCGTGGATGTGAAGGGGCCCGGCATGAAGGTGTTCTTGCGCGGATACCGAGACAAGGGCTCGACCGCCTTCGGTGCCGAGGAGGCCGCTTTCCAGGGCTTCCTGCTCGATAAGGCCGGGAAATTCGAGAACCGGCGGGGTCGCAAACGCTTGCTGAGCAAGTACGTCTGGTCCGCCTGGATGCCGGCCGGGGGCTCGAACGATTGGCAGACGTATTCCCGGCGCGAAATGCCGTTCAGCCCGACGCAGAGCACACCCGGCGTCCGCTACGTCCGTGTCGTGCTCTTCCCCTACTGGCCCCCCGCGACCTACTATGTGGACAACGTCCGGCTGCTCGAGGTCGATGCATCGAAGGCGACGAAGCAAGATCGATAAGCTGGGGAGTTCTGAAAAAATGGCTAGTTTTGCCGGTGCCAGGCGGTTCTTGGGGCGGGTTGGGCGGGGGAGAAATTTTTCTGAAAATTTCGTTGCAGGTTGGAGGACCCTCGTTATATTAGCCTTTGCCTCTTCTCTGTTCCGGCCCCGCCGATTCGCCCTCGGGTGATCGGCGGGGTTTTTTGTTGCGCGTCGCGTCGCAGCGATCTTCGTCTTGTCACCGCAAAACGACTTGGCTACCATGCCGCCCCCCTAAAAAGCCGCCGCGGTTGTGCCGGGGCGGTCGCGATTCTTTTTCGCGCGTGGTGGTGACGGGCCAGGAATCGTTGGGCGTTCCAGGGAAGGACGCGCTCCAGTGCATCATTCCGTTGATTCGCTCGCGCGGCTGGTAGGCGGCGAGGTGGTCGGAGATGGCTCGGTAGTGATCACGGCCGCGCGGCCTGTCTCGGGGGCGGGGCCCGGCGATATCACCTTTGTCGAGGACGATCGCCACGCGCGCCAGCTGCGGCAATCCTCGGCCTGCGCGGCGGTGGTCGGGCTCTCCTTTGAGGATCGCACGCGGTCGCTCATCCGGGTGGCCAAACCGTTCGATGCCTTCATTGCCATTGTCGAGTGCCTGCGCGGGCCGGCACATGCGTGGCCGCTCGGGATTCATTCATACAGCTCGATTAGCCCGAGCGCCGCGATCGGTCGCGCGCCGAGCGTCGGGCCGTTCGTGACGATTGGTGACCACGCCGTCATCGGCGACCGTTGCCGGCTCATGTCGGGCGCGTTCGTGGGGGACGGCTGCCGCATGGGGAGCGATTGTGTGCTCTACCCCCACGTGGTGCTGTACTCGGGCACCGTGCTCGGGGACCGCGTGACGGTGCACGCGGGGACAGTGTTGGGGGGGCACGGGTTCGGCTATCGCTCCCAGCAGGGTGCGCACGTCAAGACACCGCAGCTCGGTCATGTCGAGGTGGGGGACGACGCGGAGATCGGTGCGAACACGACGATCGACCGCGGCACGTTCCACGCCACGCGAATCGGCGCCGGCACCAAGATCGACAACCTGGTCCAGATCGCGCACAACTGCCAGATCGGGCGGCACAACCTGATCGTGGGCCAGGTGGGGATCGCCGGCTCGACGCGCACGGGCGATTACGTGGTCATCGCCGGGCAGGCGGGCATCCGCGACCACGTCACGATCGGCGACGGCGCGGTCATCGGAGCCATGGCGGGGGTCATGAAGGATGTCCCTGCCGGCGAGCGGATGCTCGGCATCCCCGCGACCCCGGAACGCGAGCAGTACTGGCTGGTCGCCGCCGTGCACAAGCTGCCCGAGCTACGCGATAAGGTCAAGAAGCTGGCGAAACACGTCGAGGAGCTCGAGACGGGACGGCTCGCCGAGCTGCGCGCGGCCGTGTTGCGGATGGAACAGCAGCTCGATGAGAACGCCCAGAAGCGCAGGTCGGCGTAGTTGACCGGCTGATCGGTTGACCCGTTGACCGGTTGCAGGTACTAACGAGTCGGAGCTCCCTTAACGGGTGGCGTGCCGTTCGTTCTGGCATGTCCAGAGGATGGGTCTGTCGCCATACCAATAATGAACCGAGCGACACACCCGCAGGGGAACGGCTCAGCCGGCCGACCGATCAACCGCTCAGCCGGTCAACGGGTCGACAGGTCGACGGGTCAACAGGTCAACAGGCCAACGGGCCAGCCGGTCGACCGCTCGGCCGAACCCGTCGGTCTTCTGGCCGGCTACGGCCGGTTCCCGTTCGTCTTCGCGGACGCCGCGCGCCGCAGTGGGCTCCGAGTCGTCTGCGTGGGAATTCGGCACAGTGCCGCGCCGGAGCTCGCCGAGCGGGTGGATTCGTTCACCTGGGTGGGGGTCGCCAAGCTCGGCCGGATCATCCGCACCTTCCGCCGCCACGGCGTGCGCCGCTTGGTCATGGCCGGCAAGGTGGCCAAGGCACAGCTGTACACGCCCTGGCGGGCGATCCAGTTCGTGCCCGACCTCCGGTTCCTGCGCTGGTGGTTTTCGCCCCGGCGTCGCGACAACCGGGATGATTCGGTGATGCTGTCGCTGATTGACGAATTTGGGCGCGAGAACATCCGCGTGGAATCGGCGCTCGACTACTGCCCGGAGTTGCTCGTGAAAGCAGGCTGCTGCACGCGTCGCAAGCCAACGGCGTCGGAACTCGGGGACATCCGGTTCGGCTGGGAGATGGCCAAGGAGATGGGCCGACTCGACGTCGGCCATACCGTGGCCGTGAAGGAGCGATCCACGCTGGCCGTCGAGGCGATCGAGGGGACGGACCGAGCGATCCTCCGCGCCGGCGCGCTGTGCCGCGCGGGCGGGTTCACGGTGGTCAAGGTGGCCAAGCCGCAGCAGGACATGCGGTTCGACGTGCCAACGGTGGGGCGGGACACGATCGAGACGCTGCACCGATCCGGCGCGCGCGTCCTGGCCATCGAGGCCGATAAGACGATCCTGCTCGACGAGCTTGGAACGATCGCGCTCGCCGACCGCTACGGCATCTCCATCGTAGCGCTGCGCGGCGACGAGCTCGCCAACCCCCTCGCTCGTTCCGCCTAGCACTCCGCCTAGCACTCCGTCCCACTTCATTGGACGGGTGCCACGGGCCCTGAACACCACCGCCCAGACCCGCCGGCCGCTTCACTTTTTCGCGTGCCCTAGCACCGAGCTTCCCCGGCGCGCACTCACTCGACCGGCACGGGGGACGGGCGCAGCTCGCGCGGCTTCTGCTGCCGAGTGAACGCCTGCTTGCCGCGTAGCGCTACCGCAATCGCCTCGGCACACGCCTCCTCGCCCAGCGTGCTCGAATCCAGCGTCAGGTCATACTCGTGCGGGTCCGAGCTCTCGCGGTGGAAGTAGTCGCGCACGAATTCCCGCCGCTGCTCGTCGATCTGCCGCACGCGTTGCGCGGCCTCCTGCGGCGTGAGCCGTTCGGTCTGGCTGAGGTACGACATGCGGTCGGCGTCGCTGCCGATCAGCCGCACGTTGAGCGACCGCTCGCGGGGCAAGATGCAGCCGGCGCCGCGCCCGACGATGATCGCCTCGCCGTGCAGCCCGATCGCCAGCACCACCTTGGTGAGGTGAACGATGTAGCTGTCCTGGTTCTGCCACTGTCCCTCGAGCAGCCGAGCCAGCCAATCGTGCGCCCAGCGGAACGCCTTCTCGTCCAGGCTCTCGAGCACCCCGGCCCGCAGGTGCATTTCGTGAGCGATGTACTCGAGCAGCTCCTGGTCGTAAACCGTCCAGCCCAGCTTCTGGCCGACCAGCCGGGCGATGGCCGACCCGCGCGCGCCTGCTTCGCGGCTGATCGTAATGCACAGGGGCGTGGCTTGCGTCTCGGACCGCTCGGCTCGGTGCCGCTCCGTTTGCCGCTGGAACTCCCAGCGTCGCATGGCGCGTTCCGCCGCCGCGGACAGGCCCGGGTCTCGGAAACTCTCCATCGTGCCGCCCCCGTCGTCGATGCTTCGGTCGCCCCCGTCTCGTCGCTTCATGGGATCGATTCTAGCCCGCGGCTCACGTTCGCGACAATACCCAGCGCCGCCGCGCCGCGCCGGGGGGGCGATTGCCGAGCGGTCGCGCGCGGCTGAATTCTCTGCGGCGCGATCCGCGGACACGTCCTAGCGCGACGTGGCCGGCATCGCGCCGTGCCAGATCGTGAACCAGTCGCGGGTGGGGGGCAGCTTGGCGGGCCGGAAAAGGCCGTCCACCGAGAAGTTGCCGAGGATTACGTCGGGCCAGCCATCGCCGTCGCAGTCGGCGACGTCGAGCACCGCGTGGTCGCACCGCGTGGTACGGCTTGATGATCATGCTGTCCATCGAATCGCCGTTGCCTTGAGGTGCGTGCATGGGAGTTCGCGAATCAAGACCGGGCCGCCTTTCGCCCACGTAAAATAGGCGGCGGGCAGCGCGAATCGACGGCGCGGTGGCTACATTAGTAGGAAGGCTCGTGGAGCCGGCGCGCCGTATTGAGGGGCGCGCTCATTCTACGCACTTTCGCGAGGGGCGTATGCATTTCTTCGATCGCCGAACGTTTCTCGTCCGTTCCCTGAACGCCGCTGCTGCCGGCCTCGCCCTGCACGCAAGCCGCGCGCGAGCCGCCGAACCAATGCTCCTGGACTACCCGATCGGCATTACCGTCGGGAAACAGGGCGCGGTCTACATCACCGACCAGGACGCCCAGACGATCTTCCGGGTCCAGGGCGACAAGCTGGCGGTCGTCTACAAGGGGAGCAAGCGATTCCGCACCCCGCTCTACCGCGCCAAGGCGCTCGCGCAGGACAGCGCGGGTAACCTCTTCGTCTGCGATACCGGATCGACCGACGTCTGGCGGCTCGCGCCGGACGGCGACCAGGTCAAGCTCGCCCCACTCACCGGCGAGAAGCTCAGCAAGCCCGGCAACGGGGCGCCGAACGACGCCTTCGACCCGGACGCCGCATACGCCGGGCAGCTCGACAAACCGCTGGCGATCGTGATCGACGCCGACGGCAACCCGGTTGTGGCTGATCTGGGCCTGCACGCGATCGTGCGTATCCCGGCCGCCGGTGGGGCGCCGCAGACGATCGCGAGCGTCCCCGCCCCGCGCGGCATTGCCCAGGACCGCGCAGGGGCGTTCGCCGTGGTGTCGCACGGCAAGGACCAGCTGGTGCGGGTCGCTCCCGACGGCACCGTGACGCCGATCGTGAAAGGGCAACTCGCGCCCAACAACTTTCCGCACAACGTCGTCGCGGACGGCAACGGCTACGTCGTGAGCGACGGCTACGCGCGCACGCTGTGGCGCGTGACACACGACGGCAAGGCCACGCCGCTCGCCCAGGGCGCGCCGTTCAAGAACCCCGTGGGCATCGCACTCGAGAGCGATGGCAACATTCTGGTGATTGATCCGCACGCTAAAGCGCTGTTCCGCGTCAGCCCCGACGGCAAGGTGAGCACCGTGCTCTCCAACGAAACACTCTCGAAGAAGTGACGCGCCGATACGCCCAGAGCCCCAGTCATTCAAGCGATGGGCGTGACCATTGGACGGGAACGCGCCTTGTTGTCATCCTGAGCGGAGCGAGGTACGAGCGGAACGAAGGATCTCGGTCGCGTGAGGTGAACACCATGCGAGTCGGCATCATCGGGCTGGACGGGCACCCGGGACAGATTTGGGACGGCATCCCGCGGCTCGAGGACGTCGAGCTCGTGGCGATCGCCTCGCCGGACGCGCGGGCGGTGGCCCAGGCGCTCGAAACGCCGGCGGCTGCCCACGCGAAGAGCTATCGCGATTGGCGCGCGATGCTGGACCGCGAAAAACCGGACGCCGTCGGGGTCTGCGACGTGCCCGGCGAGCGCGCCGGCGTGCTCGTCGAGCTGGCGCGGCGCGACGTGCACATCGTCAGCGAAAAGCCGCTGGCCACCACGTTCGAGGACCTCGCGCACGTGCGCGACGCGGTCGGCCGCAGCCGCTCCCGCCTCACCATGCTCCTCACCATGCGATTCGAAGCCGCTTACGTCGCCCTGCGCGACGCCGTGCGGTCCGGAGCGATCGGCAGGGTGGTCCTGGCGAATGCCCAGAAGTCTTACCGCATCGCGGCGCCCCGGCCGGACTGGCAGAAGGTGCGTGCCAAGCAGGGCGGCATCATCCCGTTCATCGGCTGCCACGCCCTGGACCTCATCCGCTGGACGACCAGCGAAGAGTTCACCCAGGTGGCCGGCTTCAGCTCCACGGCCGGGCTCGAAGGGTACGGCGAGTTCGAGGACAATACGTCGCTCGCTTTGCGGCTCTCGGGGGGCGGCTCGGCATCCGTGCACCTCGACTTCCTCCGCCCCAGGAGCGCTCCGACTCACGGCGACGACCGGCTACGCATCGTGGGATCGGACGGCATCCTCGAGGTCACGAACCTCGACCCGGTGAAGACCGAGACGAAGGGGCTGGTGCTCATGACGAACGGACGCTCTCCGGAAAGACTGCCGCTCCCCGAGCCCGGCCAGCTGTTCGGGGATTTCGTGCATGCGCTGCGCACCGGCACCCCCTCGCGCATCCCGGCGGAGGACGCGTTCGCGATCACCGATCTCTGCCTGCACGCTCGGCACGCCGCGGATACGGGCGCGGTTATCCGGCTCTAGTCTTCCACTCGGCGCCTGGACTTCGCAAGTCTTTCCGGGGGACAGAGCCCTACCCGAGCGACTTCGGAAGTCGGTGGAGCGCAGCGACGAAGACTTCCGAAGTCTGTTGAGAGCCGGCGCGCCACCGTCAGTCCGCTGCGCCCTTCGCTGGGGGTTGTCATCCTGAGGCTTGGCG
>JBGPMX010000068.1:0-12397 GCA_041487215.1 Planctomycetia bacterium
AACTTCTTCTCGACGCCGACGAACCCGACGACGGGCAACTTGACGCCGACTCGGGCGAACGCGTCAAGTCCCGCGGTGACTTGGCCCGTGGTCTTCGCAAAGCAGTCGCCAACCTCGAGTAGCAGGCGCACGCGATTCGGATCACCATCTGCCGGTTTGCCTTCTTGAACCGTGATGGTGACGTCTTTGGCCGCGATACCCCCCGCCACTCCCACGCTGTACAGAGGGCCGTTCAGAACGGCGTGCGCCTCAATGCCCGCGTCGAGCCGCAGCAGAGGCTTGGAAGCATCAACGTAGAGCCCATACGCAAGCTGCTTGGGGTCGCTTGGATCGATGACAAATTGACGCAGGCCGTAGGTGTCGTAGGCGACGCGCAGGAAGGCGTTGATGCCGATCGAGCCGCCGATCCCCACGTCCACCGGCCCGAATAACGGAACCTTGTCATCCACCTCGGTCTTCGGTTGGTCGATGGAAACCTGGAACGAGACGAGGTCCACATCTCTACCGAGCAGAACTTTGAAGATCCCATTGGCCGGATCGTCCAGCAAGGGGAACTTCAGGCTGATACCGCTATTGAGCGAGTCTAACCGGTCCAGGACCTTAGTCAGATTGTCCTTGAAGGCGCCGTCGGGAAGCTTGCCGATTTCGCTACGCAACCGGGCGGAACCAAAAGGCGCCAGCGCATTGGGCGTCAGGTTGGTGATGTCCTTGAGTGTCTTGGCGCTGCCGACCTCCGGCAAGGCACGCAGGTTGCCGTTCCCGCTTAAATTAAAATTGCCGAAGTCGAGCGAAACATCCGTGCTGGAGGCGGTTGCGTCCCGGATTAGTTTGGTGAGCTCGACGAGCTGAATGCTCAAGCTGGACACCAGCGGCCATGGCGGGGGGAGCTCCCCCTTCGGAATCAGCTTGGCCAGGCTCAAGAGCGTGATCTTTCCGAGCCCCAACGCTTCGCTGAGATTGCTGATGCCCGGCAACGGCCTGGTTAGTGCGGTGATCGCCGGCTGGACGGGCGCCGTTACTTTTTGGACCAGGTCCACTACAGGGCCCATGGTGTCGCTCAGGAACGTGCCCAGCCCCAAGCGGACATGGTTAAACGAGATGTTCGGGTCGTCGCCGAAATCTTTCAGCGCCACATCCGCCCTTTGGCTCGCATCGAAATGCCAGTCCAGGTGAAAGTCGCTGGTGAGATGGGGAAATCGGATGGCGCCTGGACTGCTCACGATCGTCGTGTCGAAGTGCAGATCCACATTGGCATCCGCCGCGAGCTTCGGCGACGCCAGGGTTATCGAACCCGTGGAACTGGCCGTGACATCCAGCGAAAAGGTGCCGGAAAATTTCGTGCATTTGCTGGGGCAGTCGGTAGCCTTGAACGACAGGAAGCCGACTGTCCCCTCTAGCGACGCGGGGGCACCCGTTGTCTCGTCCTTGGGTAAGCTTGCCTCGAGCGCGATTTTGACTTCATCCTTGGCCGTGGCGTCGAAGTAGAATGCGCCGCCCTTTATCCCGACATGGAAATTGTCGTAGGCAAATGTGATCGCCAGCTGCGCATTCCCCTTGGCGTCCAGCGGTACACCGGGTAGGCCGAGAGCGAAATCGGTCTTCAAGATCGGGTACGTCTTGGCAAGCGTCAGCTGAATATCAACATCGTCGCAGCTCGGATCGGCATTGGTCTTCACGTCGTCCTGAGTGATCGCGCCGTTTTTATCACTGTCTCCCAGCAGCTTGAGCCCGGACGGGCCGAGCAGATCGAACAGGTTCTTCTTGAGCTCTGCCGCACTGGAGGTTTTTAAAGTGGTCGGTAAGCCGGCCTTGAAACTCGTGATGTCCGCGCGCGCCGGGCCGCTGGCGTCCGTGAGTGACTTGTTCACGACCGGTAGCTTCGGACTGCTGGCCAGCCCAACCGCATTGTTGAATTCGCTGAGATACGAGCTGAGGTCGGGGACCAGGCATGAGAAATCTACCGACAACAGCGTGCGCTCTTCGAGCTGCTCGAAGAAACGGCTACGTAACTGCTTCGGGCGATCTGCTCGGCGACCATTTCGCGCGGTAGGGCGCCGCGGCGCCGAGTACGAACCACCGGCCGGGCTTCTTCTTGACGTCATGGCAGACTCCTTGAAGTGTCGACGCGCCCGCAGGTGATGGGTGGAGAATGCGAGGATCTGAACCCACTGGCGCAAACACTCTATAGATGTAACTGGGCGCCGCGGGGCATCCGTTACCGGTGAATTGCGAAATTCTTGGAAAGGGGGTCGGAATGAGGCGGGATCGGCCGGCCCATGAGGCGCGCGCGTGCGACCCCGTGTGAACCTAGCGCCCGGTCAGAAGTGCTTCGGCCTCAGCCCGGACCGTATTGAGCTCCTCAAGCGCTCGCCCGCGCAGGGTCACCTGTCCCGTCAGCCAGGTGCTGCCGCGGTCATACGCGGACCGGGCTTGATCGGCTTGGCCCAGCCGATGGTAGGCCATGGCCAGGAACAATAGGTCGGAAGCGAGGGCCCGGTTATCAGCATTCCTCAGGTTCAATTCCAGAGTCTCGACGGCTGCGGCAAACTGGTCGAGCCGGTATTGCACCACGCCCAGCGTATTGCGGTAGTTCCAGTTATCCGGCTTGAGTTGCACCGCTCTGCGTGCGAGCGGCTCGGCCTTCTCGGCTGATCGGACCGCCGCAGGACCGGTGGCATAGATCCATGCCGCGCCATTGCAGGCGGCGGCGCGATCCGGCTCGAGATCGAGTGCGCGCTGAAAGTCGCCGAGGGCTTCTTTGAAATCGCGGCGACGCTCGTGCATGCGGGCGCGCAGTTCGAAGAACTCGGCGTTGGTTCGGACGTTGACGCGCGGAAGGGCTGTGCTGCGGGCCAGTTCGTCGGGCGGGAATTCCGGCGCGGTCCAGTCCAGGCCCATTGCAGCGAGCTGTGCCCGGATAACCCGCAGTTCCCAGATATAGACGATGTGGTTGGAAGTCGCCATCGCCAGCTGGCTGCCGTCCGGGCTGAAACAGAGTCCGGCGACGACAACCGGATCCGGCCCCTCCAGATGGGCGATCGCACGGCGCGACGCCATGTCGTACAGCTCGATGGTTTGCAGCGAGCGCGCGATGGCCAGGAGCTGGCCGTCCGGCGAAAACGCCATGGCGGGTGGAGACGCTGCGAGGCGATCGAGTGGTTCGCTCCAGCCCCATTGCCACGATCCCACGTGCCAGAATCGGACGTCCGTCTGTCCGCTCACGGCAAGCCATGCTCCGTCCGGGCTGAACAGGGCAACGGCGCTGCGCGCGTCAGGCCGGCTGCCCGGGAGATCTTGCACGACCGCGCCGCTGGCAACTTCCCAGATCCGTACCCCGCTCCCCCTCCAACTACCCGCGGCAGCCCATCGGCCATCCGGGCTCAGCACGGTGCGGGTGATGGAATGCCACGGCTGGGCAAACCATTCCGAGGTGAGATCGGCAGATTTACGCACCAGAGCCTGGGCATGAGCGCCGTCGGTCATCGCGAGCAATCGACCGCTGCCATCCCAGCAAGCATGCTGCTGGTTCGGAGCTCCATGAACGTCGAATGCTTCGGGAGGGCCGACTTCCAGTGCGCCTTCCGAAGCGATCGCGAGCGGCCACTGCACGACGCCGCTCGTCCCATACGTGATGAGACTGCGCCCATCCGGCTGAAATACCACGCTGGTTGTCGTGTCGATCGGCAGGTAAGCGACCTGGCGCGCGCGCTTCGCGTCCCAGAGCCGCGCGCCATCGAAGTTGGCCGACACGAGCAAACTCCCGTCCGGGCTGAAATCCACTCCGGACGGGTCGCTGGCCAACGACGGCATCAGATTGCCGACCTGTCCGTGGTGCAGCCGCAGGCATTCGCGCGCCTCGGCACCTTCCCAGATACCGACCTCAAGACCGTAGCCCGACGAAGACCTTGTAAACGCGAGGCTGCGGTCATCGCGGCCGAAGCGGACCTGCCCACCGGACGCGCTGACCAAGTGCTTTCCGGTAACTGGATCCCACAGCCTGGTCGTGCCATCCCAGCTTGACGAGGCCAAAAGGTTGCCCGCGTGATTGAAGCTCACTTCCGTGATATGCCCGTGATGACCCAGAAGGGCAGTTAGCTCTTGGTGCGCCGCCACATCCCACCGATAAATTCGGCCATCTTGACAGCCTGCGGCAAGCAACCGGCCGTCGTCGCCCCAGGCTAAACCGCCGGGATGGTTCGGCAGCGGAAATGTCGCGGTGGTCCCTGCGCGATCCTCCGTATCCAGAATGACCACCGCGGACGGGTCTTCTTGAGTAACCGCCAGGTGGTGCCCGTCCGGGTGGAACGCCATGTGTCCCGGCGTGCGCACCGCAGTCAAATGCCGCGCCGGCTGGTGATCGGCGAGATGAAATATGCCGATGGTTCCACCGGGCTCGCCGACGGCAATCGCTCCGCCGTCCGGGCTGAAATCGAAGCCGGATCCCAAGTGCGTGCCCCAGTGCTCGGCCGCTACATCGAGCACCGCCTTGCCGCTCTGCGAGTCCCAGACCATGAGCCGGTGCTGTCCCAGCATGATGAAGTATTCGGCGGCAACGAAGTGACCGTCCGGCCCGAAACGGACGTAGACGTAGCCGGGGACCTGCCCCGGCCCGTGCAGCTTCACGAGCGTCGCCTGATCCTCGACAGCACAGATGGCCATATTTCCCGCAGCATCGGCCGTGGTGTAGCGCTCGAGTGCGGGATCCAAAGCGACGGTCCACTCGAGCGGCGTGGATGCAGGCCATACCTTCTCGTCGCGGAGATCGACGAGAGCCAGACAGGCAATCGCCTCATTGCGCAGCTCCAGCTCCGGCGATGTGCGGATGGACGCGGCCTTGCGGACCGCTTCCAGCCCGTCAAATCGCCGCCCGGCCCGGCCCGCGCGGCGGCCGGCCTGAGCTTGCGCGAGATAGGCCTGTCTCAACTGATCCGCCTTTTCCAATTCGGCCGCTTCCGCTCGAGCCAGGCTGGCGAGCGTTTTGGTGCGTTCCACCCGCAGGCCGCGCTCGGCACCCCGCGCTACATCACGCTGCTTGCGATAGGATACGGCAGCGCTGAACGCCGCAAGCGACCCCAACACCACGAGCGCGACGATCGATGCGGTCAGGCTGGCCACGAGCCGGTTGCGACGGCACAATCGCCACATGCGCTCGAATAACGTGGGACGGCGTGCATCGATGGGCTTGTCGGTCAGGAATCGCCTGAGGTCTTCTGCCAGATCCGTGGCGGTCTGATAGCGCCGGCTCGGCTCCTTCGCGGTGGCCTTCAGCACGATGGTCTCCAGGTCGCGTGGCACCTGGCGATCAAGCCGCCGCGGCGGCGCCGGTTCCGCCTGGGTGAGCTGTTGCACGAGTTGTGCCTTGTCGGCCGCCTCGAAGGCGGGGCGCAAAGTGAGCAGCTCGTAAAGTGTCAGGCCCAGGCTATAGATGTCACTGCGCGGATCTGCCCACCCCTTCAGGCGCTCCGGGGCCATATAACGCAGCGTCCCCACGATGTCGCCGGTTTCCGTGACGCTATCACACTCCTCCCCCTTGGCCAGTCCAAAATCACTCACCCATACCGTGCCGCGCGTATCGAGAAGCAGGTTGGACGGCTTGATGTCACGGTGCAAAATTCCTTGCGTGTGCGCATACGCCAGAGCGTCGGACGCCTGCGCGCCGATACGCGCAACGCTACGAAAGTACTGGGCGCGCGAACTCTTCCGGGTAGAAAGGCCGGATTCACTCACGACGGACCCCGACGACGCGTCGTCACGATCTCTGCTTCCCTGGTGTCGGCAGTGCGGGTCCGCGGCCGGAGCCCCCGCCTCTGCGCACGCCCGCGCGCTGGGCTCGACCGCGGGTGCGGCGGCATAGGGATGGTGGGCCAGCAGCATATCCGCGATGCTGCCGCTTCGGGCCGCGCCACGCGGAGATTCCCCACGCATCCGCTTCAATTCGGCCAGGACTTCATCGAGGCTCTGGCCTTGAATGAACTGCATCGCATAGTAATGCACGCCCTGGTGTTCGCCGACGCTGAAGACCGGGACGATGTTCGTATGGTGCAAGCGAGCGGCCGCGCGCGCCTCGCGACGAAATCGCTTGAGGTACGTGGCATCCATCATCGAGTGGAATGGCAATACCTTCAGTGCCACATGCCGGCCCAGCGACTCCTGCTCGGCCTCATAGACGATTCCCATACCGCCGCGGCCCACCTCGCGAAGGATGCGATAATCGCCGAGTTGGCGCGGCACGGCGGCATCCGTAGGCGCCTCGGATTCGCGCCCCTCGCTTGGCTTGACCGGCGGTCCAAACTGCTCCATCAGGACGAGCGCAGGGAAGAGCTGGCGGATTTCGTCGGCCAGGTCCGGGTGCTTCTGGGCGTATTCGGCAAGCGAAGGACGCTCACCGCGGCGATAACGCTGGACAAACGAATCGGCCAGGACTTCGATCGCGTTTCGATGAGGATCCTCAGCGCTCATGGCAGAGATGCCGAATGACTCGGTCGCATCACCCTGTGGGCCTCGGGCGGGGACTCGCGTCAATCCTCCACAAAACCGGATATCCCGGACAAGATCTTGCCCAGGCGCTTCAGCGCGCGCGCATAGCGGTTGCTGGCCGCCGACTCCTGCAGACCCAGAACCTGTGCCGCCTCAGCGTTCGTGAGCTGCTCGAAGTGCCTGAGCGCCAACACCTCGCGGTCCAGCGGACTCAAGCTGTTCAAGGCTTCCTGAAGCCTGACTTGCAACTCGGCGCGGATGGCAACCTGGCTGGGCGTCGTCAAGTGTCCGAGCAGCTGCGCAGCCAGCGACTGCGAAGTCGCCTCGGGCAGCGCGCCGCGGCACAGCGCCACCTCTTGCGCCGCGTCGCGCAGTTTGGTGCCAAGGTGATGGCGATGTAGCGCTAGCAACTTCTGGGCGGTGATGAATCGCAGCCAAAGGAACAGCGGCATCGAGGGCTGGTCACGGTAGTCCGCGTAGCGTGAGGTTGCCTCCACGTACGCGTCCTGGATGACATCCGACGGATCGATGCGGCTTTGGAGCCGCCGGTCCAAACGTAACGCCACCATGCGACGCAAGCGGTCCTTGCTCTCGACGAAAAGCCGGCCGAGCAATTCGCGATCGCGTTCGTCCGGCTCCCGCTTGGGCCGGTCCGGATTGTCCAACTTGCCGCTCGAGAGCTGCCCCATACAGTGTTAACTGGGAGCCGAGGCGATCTGCACACAGCTTGAGCGAAATAATCCCAGCTTTTGTGGCAGAAACCGCCCTGAGAAATCCTCACGCGCGGCCCGAGGTAGAGCAGTAGGGTGGGACGAGTCCGCGAGTCCCACCAAACGGATTCACAAACGCTCGCCCCGTCGTACCGAAACCCTAGGCAGATGGTGGGACTCGCAGACTCGTCCCACCCTACCATTTCTCAGCAATCAGCGGAGATTGTCGTTCTAACGGTTCGAAGGCTCATCCGCTAGTGCGGGCACGGCTTGCTTCGGGAACGCCGCGCCCCACCAGAAAGCAGCGGTAGGGTGGGACGAGTCCGCGAGTCCCACCAAGTGGATTCATTCGCCCCACGCGCCGTCCGAACGGTTCCAAGGTGCATCCGCTAGCGGCACGTGATCGGTTTGGTTTGTCTCTCGCTCGCGCGTCGGGCTACTATACAGCCACGTTCGAGTGGGCCGGCGCGGCAAGCGAGATCCTTCGCTCTGCTCGTGCCTCGCTCCGCTCAGGATGACAAAGAATGAAAAGAACACTGCACGCCCTGGGTCTGGTCTCCCTCTTTGTTGTTGAAGCGATCGCACTCGGGGCCGAACCGCCGGTGCTTCAGGCCAAGCTGCCCGAGACCACGCCGATCGTGGCGCTGGGAGATTCGATCACGAAGGGGGTGCGGGCCGGGGTGAAGCCCGAAGAAACCTTTGCCAGCATGCTCGAGCGCGAGCTCCTGGCGAAAGGCATTGCCGCGCGCGTGATCAACATGGGCGTCGGCGGTGAGCGGACCGATCAGGCGCTCGAGCGACTAGAGGCGGTCGCCGCGCAGCGGCCGGCGCTGGTCACAGTGATGTACGGCACCAACGACAGCTACGTGGACCAAGGCCGCCGCGCGAGCCGGCTTTCGCGCGACGAATACGGCAGCAACCTGCACCGCATCGTCGCATCGCTCTTGCTCAGCGGCATCGAGCCTGTCCTGATGACCGAGCCGCGCTGGGCGGACGATGCGGCGCCGAACGGCCTGGGCGAGAACCCCAACCTGCGGCTTGCCCCCTACATGGATGCCTGCCGCGAGGTGGCTCGTGAGTGTCATGTGCCGCTGGTCGATCATTTCACGCGCTGGACGGATGCCGCAGCACAGGGCCAGAAGCTCGGCGCCTGGACGACCGACGGCTGCCACCCCAACCCGCGCGGCCACGGCGAACTCGCTGCCGCCATGCTCCCGGTCTTGCTTCGAGCGATCGAGCCCAGTCCCTCGCCGGTGCCGTTCGAGGTGCAACTGCAGACGGTGCTGCGGCACGACGACCGCAAGTTCCTCTGGTTCCACCCGCGCGTGGCCGCGATGCCCGGTCTCGGCAAGGACGGGCGGCCGAGCGTGCTCATGACGCTCCAGAAACATCTGGCGGCGTCCGACCACTATTCCGGTCTGCACGTCATGCGGAGCGACGACCTGGGTCAGTCGTGGACCGGTCCGGATCCGCGGCCCGAACTGGACTGGATTCGGGACGGCGATGTCGATGTCGCCGTGGCCGACGTCACGCCCGGCTGGCACCCGCAAACGCGGAAAGTGATCGCCGTCAGCGCTCAGGTGCGCTATAGCGCGCAGGGCCGGCAGCTCGAGGACCAGCCGCGCGCCAATCAGACGGCCTACGCCGTGTTCGATCCCGCCACCCAGCGTTGGACCCCGTGGCGGCGCCTGGAGATGCCGGACGGCGACGAGTTCAACATGGCCCGCAGCGCGTGCGCCCAGTTTGTGGTTGACCCGGACGGCACGGTGCTCTTGCCCTTCTACATCGCCCGGTCCGCGACCGTGCCGTACGCCACCACGGTCGTGCGCTCGTCGTTCGACGGCGATCAGCTGAAATATCGCGAGCACGGCAACGTGCTCGCGCTGGATGTTGCGCGCGGCCTGTACGAACCGTCGCTCGTCCGTTTCAAAGATCGCTATTACCTGACGATACGCAACGATGAACGGGGTTACGTGACGACGAGCGACGACGGCCTCAACTTCCGGCCGATCAAACCGTGGCAGTTCGACGACGGCCAGGAGCTGGGGAGCTACAACACGCAGCAGCACTGGCTGGTTCACGGGGACGGTCTGTTCCTGGTTTACACGCGGCGCGGCGCGAACAACGACCACGTCATACGCCATCGCGCGCCGCTGTTCATGGCCCAGGTGGACCCGGAGCGGTTGCGGGTGATGCGCGGCACGGAGCGGGTGCTGGTGCCCGAGCGCGGCGCAACGCTGGGCAACTTCGGCGCTGCGGCGATCACCGAGAGCGAATCCTGGGTGACCGTCTGCGAGGGGGTATGGAACGACGAGATCCGCCGCCGCGGCGCCGAGGGGGCGCTGTTCCTGGCCCGCGTGCGATGGCCGGAGAAGTAGCGGCCGCCCCAAAGAAGAGCTGAGCGTGGAGAGGTGAGCGTTGAGCGTCTAACCATCCCTAAGCGGGGGAAGGGGGGGTATCAGCCAAACTGACCCACTAGCAACCAGAGATCTCCCGCGACAGGCGGCCGGGCGACCGTATAGAATAGATGCAATGCCGGCAGCGCTGTCCTCAAGGACTCCCACCTGCCTCGCCAAGAGGCCGCCCGGCCGCAACACGCACCGCCTGATGACGCCAGCCCGATGAACCGACCTGCCTGGCTTAGCTTGACGATCCTGCTTGCTCTCCCCGGGAGGGTTCCGGCCGCGGAGCAGCCGGGTGCGTCACCCGTGTACGAGCAAGATATCCGTCCCATCCTCAAGGCCAACTGCTTCCCATGCCACGGCGAGGGGGACAAGCTGAGCGGCAACTTGGACGTGCGGCTGCGCCGCAGCATCGTCCAGGGCGGCAAATCAGGCCCGGCGATCGCGCCGGGCAACCCGGAAGAGAGCCTGCTCTACCGCCGCGTGCGCGACGCTGAGATGCCGCCGGGTGACAAGAAGAAACTCAGCCCGAGCGAGGTCGCGCTCATCGGCGGCTGGATCAGCGCGGGCGCCGCGACGCTGCGACCCGAACCCGAGGCGCTCGGCGACGATGGCGCGTTCACCGAGGAGGAACGCCGGTTCTGGGCATTCCAGCCGATCGCGCGACCCGAAGTCCCGCGCGTGCGCGGCGCCGACCGGGTGCGCACAGCGATCGACGCCTTCCTGCTCGCCAGGCTCGAGGCCCAGGGACTCACCTTCTCCCCGGACGCCGACAAGCCAACGCTGATCCGCCGCGCGTCGTTCGACCTGACTGGCCTGCCCCCCACGCCCGAGGAACTGTCGCTCTTCCTGGCGGACGACGCGCCCGACGCTTACGACCGGCTCATCGATCGGCTGCTCGCGTCGCCGCACTACGGCGAGCGCTGGGGGCGGCACTGGCTCGACGTCGCCGGCTACGCCGACTCGGAGGGATACAGCAACGAAGACCCGGTGCGCAAGGAGGCCTACAAGTACCGCGACTACGTGATCCGATCGCTCAACGCCGACAAGCCACTCGACCAGTTCATTCAGGAGCAGCTGGCTGGCGACGAGATGATCGACCGTGCGATCGTGGAACGCGGCTACCAGAATCTTCCCGCCGACGCCGTCGAAAAGCTGGTGGCGACCGGGTTCCTGCGGATGGCGCCCGACGGGACGGGGTCCGGCGGGGTCGATCAGAAGCTGGCACGCAACCAGGTGGTGGCGGACAACATCAAGATCGTATCCACCACGCTATTGGGGCTCACGGTCGGCTGCGCGCAGTGCCACAACCATCGCTACGATCCGATCCCGCAGGCCGACTATTACCGGCTGCGCGCGATCTTCGAGCCCGCGCTCGACGCCGCGAACTGGCGGCCGCCGCAGGCGCGGCTGATCTCGCTTTACAGCGACGCCGACCGCACCCAGGCGGCGGCGACCGAGGCCGAGGCGGCCAAGCAGGACGCCGAGCGCACGAAAAAGCAGCAGGAGTTCATCGAGCAGGTGTTCGAGCGCGAGCTGGCGAAGCTGCCCGAGGAGCTGCGCGAGTCGGTCCGCGCCGCGCGTGCGGCCGCAGTTGCGCAGCGCACGCCCGAGCAGGCGAAGCTGCTCACGGACCACCCGAGTGTGAACGTCAGCGCCGGATCGCTTTACCTGTATGACCAGAAGGCGGCCGACGAGCTGAAGCAGATGGCCGAAGCCGCGGCCAAGATCCGGGCCACCAAGCCGCCCGAGGAGTTCATCCGCGCGCTCACGGAGGTGCCGGGCCGCGTGCCGGTCACGCACCTGTTCCACCGCGGCGATCCGGACCAGCCGAAGCAGGTGGTGGCCCCCGGCGGCCTGTCGATCCTGGCCGCGGTGGTGCTGGGTCCCATTGCGGAGAAGAACGACCGGCTCCCGACCACGGGGCGGCGGCTCGCCTTCGCCCAGCGCCTCACCAGCGGCAGCCACCCGCTCACCGCGCGGGTGCTGGTCAACCGCGTCTGGATGCACCACTTCGGGCGGGGCATCGTCGGCACGCCCGGCGACTTCGGATTCCTGGGCGAGCGGCCGACGCACCCCGAGCTGCTCGACTGGCTGGCGATGGAGCTGGTCAACCCGTCGCACACGCCGCCGTACGAAGGCGGGAAGGGCGCGTGGCGGCTCAAGCGCCTGCATAAGCTGCTCATGATCTCGACCGTGTACCGCCAGAGTGCCCGGCGCGCGCCGACCCAGGACGCGGCCGATCCCGACAACCGGCTGCTCGGCCGCATGCCGGTGCGCCGGCTCGAGGCGGAATCGCTGCGCGACGCGATGCTCGCCGTGAGCGGCAAGCTGAACGGCAAGATGTTCGGCGCCCCGGTGCCGGTCATGGAGGACGAGTTCGGCCAGTTCGTGGTGGGGATCGAGAACAAGAATGGCGAGAACCGGCCGGGGCCCGTGATCCCGCTGGGCGGCGACGAGTTCCGCCGCAGCATCTACGTGCTGGCCCGGCGCAGCCGGCCGCTCTCGGTGCTCGAGGCGTTCGACCAGCCGGCCATGGAGCCGAACTGCGAGGCGCGCTCCGCTTCCACCGTCGCTCCGCAGTCCCTGCTCTTGATGAACAATGAATTCGTGATCACGCAGGCGCGCCGCTTCGCCGAGCGCGTGCTCCGTGAGGCGGGGAACGATCCACGGCAGCAGGTCGCCCACGCCTGGCGGCTGGCCTTCGATCGGGATCCGAGCGCGGCGGAAGCCGACGGCGGCGTCGCGTTCGTCGCCGAGCAGGCCGACCACTTCCCGGCTCAGCCCGCGGCAGAGCCGAAGAAGGCC
>JBGPMX010000069.1:0-12376 GCA_041487215.1 Planctomycetia bacterium
GAAAACAGTGCTAGGCTGGAACAGGAGGCTACACAGCATGGCACAGCTTCCTTGCCTGTCCTTTCGCGATTTCTGGCCGCATTACGTGCGCCAGCATAGCCAGCCCGCCACGCGGACGCTGCATTTTTTGGGCCTACTGGGTGCGCTCGCAGCACTGGTTGCCGCCGCGGCACTCGGCCACGGGTGGTTGCTTGTGCTCGCCCCGCTAGTCGGTTACGGCAGCTCGTGGATCGCTCACTTCTTTGTCGAGAAGAACCTGCCCGCCACGTTCGATCACCCGCTCTGGTCGCTCCTGGCCGACCTCAACATGTTCCGCCTCATGCTGACGTGCCGCATGAAGCACGAAGCGGAACGGGTCGGCGACGGCAGCTGACAGGCGTACATGTCCCTTCACTCTCCTCGAGTTGCGCGCGAAAGCGCCCGTCCCCGGTGGCTTGTGGCACCGGCAACCGGTGCTGCTTGAAGTCGCACCGCACCCGCAATACGATGCGTTCGGTCGGCAGTCCCAAGAAGAAGGTAACCGGACCCCGGCACCGCGCGGGCGGCACAGAAGGCGCTGCAAGCGGTCGAGTCGCGCCGCTGAGCCCTGTTCGCCCGTGGAGTACTGCCCCCGTGACCCGCTACTTCGGTGGCGTTCTATCCGGCGCGACTGGCCCGCGGCCCCGGTCCGTCGTCGCGGCGCTCGAGCACCGCCAACCGCCCTCTTGAGGAGCTGCGATGAGCACTCGACCCGTGATCCGGCCGCTTGCCGCCCTCGTGCTCGCGCTCGGCTCGCTCTCCGCCCTGCCGGCCGGCGACAAGCCCCGTGAACTGTCGGTGCTGTTCCTGGGCGACCGCGGCCATCACCTGCCCGCCGACCGAGCCGCGCAGCTCACCCCGGTCATGGCCGCACGCGGCATCCGCATCACGTACACCGAAGAACTGGCCGACCTCAACCCCGACAACCTCGCGCGGTACGACGCGCTCATCCTCTACGCCAACATTGAGAAGATCGGCCCGGACCAGGAGAAGGCGCTGCTCGATTACGTCGCCGCGGGCGGCGGCTTCGTGCCAATCCACTGCGCGTCGTACTGCTTCCTCAACGCGCCGCGCTACGTCGCCCTGGTCGGCGCCCAGTTCTTACGCCACGGCACCGGCGAGTTCGACACGCACGTGGCCGACCCCGACCACCCGATCATGCGCGGCCTCGAGCCGTTCCGCACCTGGGACGAGACGTACGTGCATCAGCGGCACAACGACGAGCACCGCCAGGTGCTCCAGACCCGCAGCGAGGGGGACCACGAGGAGCCGTGGACCTGGGTCCGCAGCGAGGGCAAGGGACGGGTCTTCTACACGGCCTACGGCCATGACGCACAGACCTGGGGCAACCCGGGCTTTCACGCACTCATCGAGCGCGGCATTCGCTGGGCAGCCGGCAAGAAGGACGTGTTCGACAGCAACGCGCGCAGGCGCAGCGACGTCGCGCCGTTCCAGTACACCAAGGCGGTCCTGCCCAACTACTTGGCGGGCAAGAGCTGGGGCACGCAGGGCGAACCGCTCAGCCGCATGCAGCTGCCGATCGCCCCCGAGGAGTCGATGAAACACATGCTCGTGCCGCCGGGCTTCGAGCTGCGGCTGTTCGCCGCCGAGCCGGACATCACCAAACCGATCGCGATGGCCTGGGACGAGCGGGGCCGGCTCTGGATCGCCGAAACCACCGACTACCCGAACGAGAAGCACCCGGACGGCCAGGGGCACGATCGCATCAAGATCCTGGAAGACAGCGACGGCGACGGCCGCGCCGACAAGTTCACGGTGTTCGCCGAAGGGCTGAGCATCCCCACCAGCCTGGCCTTCGCCAACGGCGGCGTCGTCGTCACCCAGCCGCCCGACACGCTCTTCCTCAAGGACACGGACGGCGACGACCAGGCCGACGTGCGCCAGGTCCTGTTCAGCGGCTGGAGCACGAGCGACACCCACGCGGGCCCGAGCAACCTGCGCTGGGGTTTCGACAACTGGATCTGGGGCATCGTCGGCTACGCCGGGTTCCGGGGCAGAATCGGCGACGAGCCGCAGGAGTTCCGCACCGGTTTCTACCGCTTCAAGCCGGACGGCTCGAAGCTCGAGTTTTTGCGCAACACGAACAACAACTCGTGGGGCGTCGGCTTCAGCGAGGACGGCATCGTGTTCGGCTCCACCGCCAACGGCAACCCGAGCGTGTACCTGCCGATCCCGAACCGCTATTACGAAGCGGTGCGCGGCTGGTCGCCGACGGTGCTGGGGAACACCGCCGCGAGCGCGCGGTTCTACCCGGTGACCGATAAGGTGCGCCAGGTGGATTACCACGGCAGTTTCACGGCCGGGGCCGGGCACGCACTCTACACCGCCCGGAGCTATCCCGACTATTACTGGAATCGCACCGCGTTCGTGAGCGAACCGACCGGGCACCTCACCGCCACCTTCGTGCTCGATCGCCGCGGCAGCGACTTCGTCTCGTACAATTCGTGGAACCTGCTGGCGAGCGATGACGAATGGACGGCGCCGATCGTGGCCGAGGTCGGGCCGGACGGGCAGGTCTGGGTCATCGACTGGTACAACTACATCGTGCAGCACAATCCGACCCCGCAGGGGTTCAAGACCGGCAAGGGGGCCGCGTACGAGACGCCGCTGCGTGACAAGACGCACGGCCGGATCTACCGCGTTGTGTACAAGGATGCCAAGCCTTACCAGCCGATAAGGCTCGACGCATCGAACGCCGACGAGCTGGTCGAGACACTCAAAGATGACAACATGTTCTGGCGCACGACCGCGCAGCGGCTGCTGGTCGAGCGCGGGGAGCGCGACGTGCTCCCGTCGCTCGCCCGCCTGGCGCAGGACTCTACGGTGGATGCGCTGGGGCTGAACCCCGCCGCGATCCATGCGCTCTGGACGATGCACGGCCTGGGCGCGCTCGATGGCTCCGACCCGGCTGCGACCGGCGTGGCGGTCACGGCGCTAGGGCACCCGTCGGCGGGCGTGCGCCGCGCGGCTCTTCAGGTGCTGCCGCGCGACGATGCCACCACGGCTGCGATCCTCGCCGCCGCCGCGCTGGCCGACAGGGACGCGCAAGTGCGGCTGGCCGCTTTCCTGGCACTCGCCGAGGTGCCCGCCTCCGACCGCGCCGCCGCCGCGATCCTGAGCGCCCTGGACAGCCCGGCCAACACGCGGGATCGCTGGATCCCCGACGCTGCGACCAGCGCGGCGGCCCGGCACGACGACGCGTTCCTGAGGGCACTGGCCGGGCGCAAGAGCGAAACGCCCGCGGATGCCAAGCTGCTCGAGATCGCCGCGCGTGTGGCCCAACATTACGCCCGCGGCGGCCCCGCCGACTCGGTCGGCGTCCTGCTGGCCGCGCTGGCAGGCTCCGAGCGCCCCGTCGCGGACACCGTGGTCCAAGGACTCGCGGACGGTTGGCCCAAGGGCCGTCCGGCGCGGCTCGACCCGGCGATCGAACAGGCCATGATCCGGCTGCTCGACCGGCTCTCGCCCGCGGCCAAGGCCCAGCTGGTCAGCCTCGCCGTGCGCTGGGGGAGCCAGAGGTTCGAGGCGTACACGGCCGAGATCGCGGCATCGTTCCTCGCCCGCGCGACCGACCCCAAGGAGAACGACGCGGCGCGCGCTGCGGCCGCCCTACAGCTGATCGACTTCCGCAAGACCGATACCGCGGCCGCTCTGGATCTGCTCAAGCTGATCACCCCGCGCACTTCCCCGCAGCTCGCGGCCGGACTCATCGAGGCCGTTTCGCACAGCGAGTCGCCCGATGTCGCTTCGGCCCTCGTCGAGCACCTTCCCGCCATGACCCCCGGCGCCCGTGCCCAATCCGTGCACGCCCTGCTCGGACGCGCCCGCTGGACCGAGGCGTTCATGGACGGCGTCGAACAGGGCAAGGTCCAGCTCAGCGAGCTTTCGCTCGACCAGAAGCGGGCGCTGGCCGAGCACCCGAACGCGCCGATCGCCCGGCGCGCTAAAACGCTGCTCGAGCGCGGCGGCGGCCTGCCCGACCCCGACCGGCAGAAAGTGATCGACGAACTCGCACCGCTCGTCCTCCGCAGCGGCGACGCCACGCAAGGCAAGGAGGTCTTCAAGCAACAGTGCATCAAGTGCCACATGCACAACGGCGAGGGAAACAAGGTGGGACCGGATCTCACCGGCATGGCCGCCCACACCAAGCAGGAACTGATGATCCACATCCTCGATCCCAGCCGCAGCGTCGAGGGGAACTTCCGCCAGTACGTGGTGGCCCTCGATGACGGCCGGGTCCTCAACGGGCTGTTGGCTTCGGAGACCAAGACCTCGATCGAGATCATCGATGCCGAAGGAAAGAAACACGCGGTGCTGCGCGAGAACATCGACGAACTGGTCACCAGCGCCAAGTCGCTCATGCCGGAGGGTTTCGAGAAGCAGGTCTCGCCGCAAGCGATCGCCGACCTGCTCGAGTTCCTCACGCAGCGCGGCAAGTACCTGCCGCTCGACCTGCACAAGGTCGCCAGCGCCGTGAGCACCCAGGGGATGTTCTACAACAAGGACTCGAGCGTGGAACGGCTGGTTTTTCCCGACTGGTCCCCGAAGACGTTCGAGGACGTCCCGTTCCAGCTGGTGGACCCCGAGGGGGATCGGGTGCCGAACGTCGTGCTGCTCTACGGGCCGCAGGGGACACTGCCGCCAGGGATGCCGAAATCCGTCACGCTGCCGTGCAACTGCGCAGCACGGGCCATTCACTTGCTGAGCGGCGTGAGCGGCTGGGGCTACAACGGCGGCAATGCCCCCCCCACGGTCTCGATGATCGTGCGCCTGCACTACGCCGACGGCGGCACGGAGGACCACCCGCTCAAGAACGGCGTGCACTTCGCCGACTACATCCGCCGCGTCGATGTGCCCGACTCGAAGCTGGCCTTCATGCTGCGCGGGCAGCAGATTCGCTACCTGGCCATCCAGCCGGAACGGCCGGACCTCATCGAAACGATCGAACTCGTCAAGGGCCCGGACCGCACCGCTCCGGTCGTCATGGCCGTGACCGTGGAGACGCGCGAATGAGCGGCAATGAAAGCGGGATGCCCATGCCCGACCAGGGCCGGATGACGGCAGAGGTGGGAACCAAGCTCCTCTTTGAGAACGATCGCGTGCGCGTCTGGGACCTCCGCATCGCACCGGGAAAGAGCACCGGCGTGCACCGCCACACGACCGACTACCTCTACGTCGTGATCGGCGGGGGCTCGCTCCAGACGGTTTACGCGGACGGACACAGGGATCCCCCGCGCCGGATGGAAGACGGCGAGGTCCGCTTCCGGGCGGTCGACGCAGAAAACGTCCACGAGGCGATCAACGTCGGGGACACGCCGTGGCGCAACATTGTGGTGGAGCTGAAGGAGCCGGCCGCGAGCAAGGTTGAATAATCGTTGAAGCGTGGAATCGTTGAAGCGTGGAATCGTTGAAGCGTTGACTTGTTGCGGCCGGACTGCGGTCCCACCGCCCCCGCGCTCATGGATCACGCGGGGGAGAGGGCGATGCTGATACCCCCCTTGTCCCCCCCTTAGCAAGGGGGGGAAGGGGGGGTATCAGCTGCCCGGGGAGGTAAGACGGTGCCTTGCGGTGGAGGGCGCTTGGCTGCTATGAGGGGGCGCCCCTCACCCCCGTCCCCTCTCCCCACGCTCGCTGCTGGGATCCATGAGAGGAGCAAGCGTGGGGCGAGGGGAGCCAAGGCGCGTGCCCTTCCTCTCCCACGGATCCGTGAGCGGGAGAGAGAGCCGGCTTTCAGAGAACGCACAACCGATCCACGCGACGACGGCACTCGAAGAACCAAGGACCCTACTCCATGCCTCGCACCGGCTTGCTGGTCCGCGCGTTGCCCGTGGCGCTCTTGCTGCCGATCCTCGCCGTCTTGGGCGACACGCCCGCGCGGCCCGACGCAAATCCAGCGCGCCCGGCGGCCGCGGGTCCGGAGCCGCCGTACGACGCCGCAGACCAGTACGCGAAGCAGACGCTCGAGGGCTGGACGGTGCTCGTCAGCAACCGGCTACATGACGACGAGCACCGCGCGCTGTGCGAGCGGACCCTGAGGCTGCTCGACGATCACCTGTTCCGCGTCGGCCGCGTCGTTCCCCCGCCCGCGCTCGAGAAGCTGCGCGCCATGCCGATCTGGGTCGAGCGCGCGCACCCGCGTCATCCCTGCATGTGCTACCACGTCTCGGCCGACTGGCTGCGCGAGCACGCCATGAACCCGGAGAAAGCCGGCGCGGTCGAGATTGCCAACGCAGAAAACTTTTTGCGCTGGACCGCCGAGCAGCCGTGGATGGTGCTGCACGAGCTGGCACACGGCTACCATCATCGCGTGCTGGGGTACGACCACGCCGAGCTGCACGCCTGCTACGAACGTGCCGTGGCATCCGGATCCTATGCATCGGTGCTCCACTGGGATCACCGCAGGGTGCGCGCGTACGCCCTCACGAACGACCGGGAGTATTTCGCGGAGTCGACCGAGGCGTACTTCGGCACGAACGACTTCTACCCATTCGTGCGTGCCGAGCTCCGCGAGCACGACCCCGACATGCACGCCCTGCTCGAGAAACTCTGGGGGGTGCAGCCGCCGGCGGGCACAACGATCCGACCGTGATCTGCGTTGGGAGGAGACCGTCATGTTCGTCCCGCTCTGGCTGCCCGCCGCTTGCCTCTGGGCGCTCGCCCCGGCCGCTCCCGCGTCGCACCAGGCGCCGGCCTCGCACGAGGCGGAACTCGTCTTCCCGCTACACCCGCAGCACAACCATGCGGCCGGCATTGTCGAATGTCCCAACGGGGACCTGCTGATCTCGTGGTACCGAGGATCGGGCGAGCGCGAGGCGGATGACGTGGCCGTCTACGGAGCCCGGCGGCACAAGGGCTCGAACCGGTGGAGTGAGCCGTTCGTCATGGCCGACGTGCCGGGCTTTCCCGACGGCAACACGGCGATGTTCATCGACCGCACGAACCGCCTGTGGCTGTTCTGGCCCACGATCCTGGCCAACACCTGGCAATCCTGCATCACCAACTATCGCGTCTCGAGTGACTACAGCGAGGACGGTCCGCCGCGCTGGGAGTGGCAAGGGCTGGTGCTGCTCAAGCCGATGGACTTCCAGGCCGAGATGCTCAAGGGCCTGGAGGCGTACGCGAGCGCGTTCGGGGACCGGGTGCCCCATGACCCCGCGCGCCTCGAACGACTCAAGCAGCTGATCGGCGACAAGCTCAGCAGCCGGCTGGGCTGGCAGCCGCGCTGCAAGCCGACTGTACTGCCCAGTGGCCGCATCCTGCTGCCGCTCTATTCCGACACGTATTCGGTCGGCATCATGGCCGTGAGCGACGACGACGGAAAGACGTGGTATGCCGGCAAGCCGCTGGCCGGGTTCGGCAGCATTCAGCCATCGCTGCTGCGCCGCGGCGACGGCACGCTCGTGGCCTACATGCGCGAGAACGGCCCGCTCGGCCGCATCCGCGTCGCCGAGTCGCGTGATGACGGCATCTCGTGGGGCCCCGTCGGCATCACGGAGCTGCCGAATCCGGGATCCGGCCTCGACGCCGTGCGGCTCGCGAGCGGCGGCTGGCTGCTCGTGTACAACGACACGACGGAGGGGCGGCGCAGCCTGGCCGTCACGCTCTCCGACGACGAGGGGCGTACGTGGAAGTGGGCCCGGCACCTCGAGCGGCACGCGAGCGGCGCCTACCACTACCCCGCTGTCATCCAGGGCTCGGACGGAACCATCCACGTGGCTTACAGCTACTTCGTTGCCGGGGGCAAGAGCATCAAGCACGCGGCGTTCGACGAGGCCTGGATCCGGCAGGGAGACGGCAAGGATAACGCCACGCGCTAGCCCGTCCGTGCCCCCCGTCGCCTCGACGCGCCAGCGAGAGACACACCAGCTCGACGCGCCAGCGCGGGTCAGCCTGCTTCCCTCGCTGGCGCGTCGGGCTCGTACTCCGTCACTCTTCGATGGACAGGTGAAAGCCTGTCATCCTGAGCGGAGCGAGGCACGAGCGCAGTGAAGGATCTCGGTAGGACGCAAAGAGTTCGCCCGTACGCAATCACGGCCGACTCCGTGGTGCCGTCCCAACGAAGTTGGATGGAGTGCAAGGGTGGCGCATGGCACGGACAGCTCACTACATCGCAATGTGGTCCGGGCCGCGCAACATCTCGACGGCCATGATGCGGTCGTGGGGCAACCGGCCCGACACGTTCGTCTGCGACGAGCCCTTCTACGCGCACTACCTGCTCAAGACCCGCGTGCCCCACCCGGGTGCCGATGAGGTGATCCGGCACCAGGAAAACGATTGGCGCAAGGTGGTCGCCTGGCTGACGGGCGATGTGCCGCAGGGCAAGACGATCTTCTACCAGAAGCACATGACGCACCACCTCCTCCCGGAAATCGACCGCGGCTGGCTCGATCATGTGACCAGCGCGTTCCTGATCCGCGCGCCGCGCGAGGTGATCGCGTCGTTCGTCCGGGTGGCGGGGACCCCTCGGCTCGAGGACACCGGGCTGCCGCAGCAGCTTGAGATCTTCACGCGGGTGCGCGAGCGCACGGGCCGCGTGCCCCCGGTGGTGGATGCACGCGACGTGCTGGAGAGGCCGGAGCGGCTGCTCCGGCTGCTCTGCGCGGCGCTGGGCGTGGACTTCACGCCCGCCATGTTGTCCTGGCCGCCCGGCCCGCGCGACAGCGACGGCGTCTGGGCGAAGTACTGGTACGACAACGTCGTGAAATCGAGCTCGTTCCAACCCTACCGACCAAAAAACGAGCCCATGCCCACGCCGCTGGCGGGAATGCTCGACGAGGCCAATGCGATCTACCGGCAGCTCCACGAACACCGCCTTGGCCCGTGAGAGCCTGCGGCGAATTCTCCAGTGAGCCAGCGCCATGCTCCAGAAGTACGACCCGCGCAACGCCGACCTCATCCTCAACATCAACGGCAAGCTGGTGCACCGCGATCAGGCGGGCATCAGCCCGTTCGATTCGGCCGTGCAGGCTGGGGACGCGGTGTGGGAGGGCCTGCGGCTCTACAACGGACGCATCTTCAAGCTCACCGAGCATCTCGAGCGCCTGCGCAGCTCCGCGCTGGCTCTGGCTTTCCGCGACATCCCGCCGCACGCCCGCATCACCGAGGAGATTCGCCGCACACTGGCGGCGAACCACATGCGCGACGGCGTTCACATTCGTCTCACGCTGACGCGCGGGGTTAAGTACACGTCGGGCATGGACCCGCGCCTGAACGAGGCGGGGCCGACGCTGATCGTCCTCGCGGAATTCAAGGAACCGGTTTACAACAAGTCGGGCATCACGCTCGTGACCAGCGCGGTCCGCCGCTTCCCGCCCGATTGCCTCGACCCGAAGATCCACCATTGCAACCTGATTCAGTCGATCCTGGCCAAGATCCAGGCGAACGCCGCCGGCGCCGACGACGCCCTGATGCTGGATTTGCGCGGCTTCGTAGCGGAAACCAACGCCACGCACCTCTTCGTGGTGTGCGGCGGCACCGTGCTGACTAGCCACGAATCGGCCTGCCCCGAGGGGATCACGCGCGGCACGGTGCTCGAGCTTTGCCGCACGCACGCCATCCCGCACCGTGAGAAAGACCTGTCGCTGACCGAGGTGTACCGTGCCGACGAGGTCTTCTGCACGGGGACCATGGGCGAGCTTACCTCGGTGGTGCGCGTGGACGGGCGAATGATCGGTGCCGTGGCGCCCGGCCCCATGACGCTGCGCCTCACGGAACTCTTTCGCCGCCTCACCGAGCGCGAGGGGACGCCGGTGGTGGACTGACCGGTCGAGCTTTCTCTCTTTCAAGTGGTTGCCCACCACCATGTCGCAAGACCTTACTTTTTCGCAGCCGAGCCTGAGGCGATTTGTTACAATAGCGGCACGCCGAGCGTTCCATGGGGCATGGCCCCGCGCGGGGCGCCTGCCGAGATGTTTTCCCTCCTTACGCGGGCTGCAGCGGTCTCTTTCTGTCCTCCGGCTCGGTCACGCCCGGAGCTCTCACCGCCGCCTGCGAGGCGATCATGATGCGGCGCCGATGTTCCATCATCGTGCTCGGCCTCCTCGGCACGCTGCCGTGCAGTGCACAGGCCGCAGAGCGGCGCGAGGCTGCGCCGGCCGACCAGGCCATGCACTGGGCGTTCCAGCCGGTGCGACGACCCGAGCTGCCCGCAGTCCGCGACGCGGCGTGGGTCCAGAACCCGATCGATGCATTCGTCCTCGCTGGGCTCGAGGCACGCGGCCTACACCCCAACCCGCCGGCCACGAAAGAGCAGCTGATCCGGCGCGTGTTCTATGACCTGACCGGCCTGCCACCCGCGCCGGAAGAGGTCGCCAGCTTTCTCGCCGACCCCTCCCCGATGGCCTACGAGGCGTTGGTCGATCGCTTGCTCGCCTCGCCTGGCTACGGCGAGAAGTGGGCGCGGCACTGGCTCGACCTCGTGCGATTCGCCGAAACCAACAGCTACGAGCGCGACGGAGTGAAGCCAAACGCGTGGCGCTATCGCGACTACGTGATCCGCTCGCTGAACAGCGACAAACCGTACGATCAGTTCGTCACGGAGCAGTTCGCGGGGGACGAAATACGCGACGGCGGCAGCGAGGCGATCATCGCGACCGGCTACTACCGCCTGGGCATTTGGGACGACGAGCCGAGCGACCCCGAGCAGGCGCGCTACGATGGCCTCGATGACATCCTGGCGACGACCGGCCAGGTTTTCCTCGGCCTCACGCTCGACTGCGCCCGCTGCCACAACCACAAGTTCGACCCGATTCCCCAGCAGGACTACTACCGTCTGCTCGCCTTCTTCCAGAACATCAATCCTTACCGCAATGGCGGCGCGACGGACGAAGCCCTGCTCTTCCGCGATCCCACCGCGAAGCGCGTGTACGAGGAGCGGCTCCGGGCGCTCGAGCAGAAGCGAAGCGAGACGCAGGTGGAGATCCGCGCGATCGAGGACGAGTTTCGCGCGCTCTACGGCGCGCACGCGGCCGAGGCGGCGCAGCCAGAAAAGCGAGCGCGCGAGCTGGCCAGGCTGCTGAACGAGACCGGCGCCAGCGTGCTGGGCTCCGAGCGCTTCGAGCGCTACCGCGCCCTGGTGCGCACGCTCGGGGAGCTCACGAAAGAGCGGCCGCCGGCCGAGGCGGCATTGTGCGTGACGGAGGCGGGGCCGCGTGCGCCCGAGTCCTTCGTGCTCGCGCGCGGCAACGCGCACGCGCCCGCGGAGAAAGTCGAGCCGGGCTTCCCGGCCGTGTTCCACGCGCCGCCCCCCGCGCTCGCCACGCCCGCGCCCGACGCCATGACCTCCGGTCGCCGCACCGTGCTCGCGCGCTGGATCGCGTCGCGCGACAACCCCATGACCGCTCGCGTCATGGTCAACCGCCTCTGGCAGCATCACTTCGGCCGCGGCATTGTCCGATCGCCCAACAATTTCGGAACCGGCGGGGACAAACCCACGCACCCCGAGCTGCTGGACTGGCTAGCGTCCGAGTTCCTCGCAAACGGCTGGCGCCTGAAGCCCATGCACCGCATGGTGCTGCTGTCCCAGGCCTACCGCATGTCGTCCCGCTCGGACGCGGCCGCGGTCGCGGCCGATCCGTCCAACGATCTGTTCTGGCGGTTCGACATGCGACGCCTCACCGCGGAGGAGATCCGTGACTCGATCCTGTCCCTGACAGGCACGCTGAACCCGCGGATGTACGGACCGGGCGTGTACGTCGAGATCCCAGCGCAGGTGATGCAGGGGCAGTCGCAGCCCGGCAAGGGATGGGGCCGGTCGCCGCCCGACGAACAGGCGCGCCGGAGCATCTATATCCACGTGAAGCGGTCGCTGCTGACGCCGATCCTGCAGAGCTTCGACCTGGCCGAAACCGATCGCTCGACCCCTACGCGGTTCGTCTCGACCCAGCCCACGCAGGCGCTCGGGATGCTCAACGGGGACTTCCTGAATCAGCAGGCGGCGGCGCTCGCCGCGCGGCTGACCCAAGAAGCGCCCGGGGATACGACGGCGCAGGCGCGGCGCGCCCTGGCGCTGGCCACGGGGCGGCGGCCCGCGGACGCGGCAGTGCGGCACGCCGTGGAGCTCATCGACTCGCTCCAGCGCCGCGAGGGCGCGACGCCGGAGCTCGCGCTCGAGTGCTTCTGCCTCATGGTGCTGAACCTGAACGAGTTTCTTTACCTGGACTGATCGCGGAGACCGGCTATGGGCCACCCATGCGACTCGAAAGCCACCCGCGCGTTCTGCGGCCGCACGCGCCGCGAGTTTCTCTGGGAGGCAGGGGCAGGCTTCACCGGCGTGGCGCTCACCGGCCTCCTGACGCGCGACGGATTCTTCAACGAGGCGCAGGGGGCGCCGCGCGTC
>JBGPMX010000070.1:0-12359 GCA_041487215.1 Planctomycetia bacterium
AGCGGATCGGTGAAGATGTCGATCGAGTCGAAGCCGATCTCCCTGGTCATGCGGATGCCGTAGGCGGTGTCCCGACCGGCCTGGGCCCACGCGGAGTTGATGAGGCCGAGTTTCATGGCGTAGGTCCATTCGTACAAGTTATTTTTTCGCGGGCCCTTTGGCGGGGTGCTTCGCTCACGCGCCGTGGCTGATCTCCACAGGTGATACCGCGCGGTGCTCGCGCGCGCTGCGGCGCACGGCTTCGACCAGCGCGATCGTGTTCAGGTTGTCGCGACCGCTGATCTCGGGCTCGCTGTCGTCCTCGACCGCGCAGAGCAGCTGCGCCATGGGTCCCGCGAAGGCGTCGGGGAACCAGACTTCCTGCCAGCGCGGCTGGAACCAGACGCCCGGCTGGTACTGGGTGCTGAAGTCCAGTGTGCTGGGGGTGCGGGCGGGGTAGCTGGGCCAGCCGATGGTACCCTGGGCGAGCCCCGCGGTCCCCTCGACGCGCCACCGGATGTACGTGTCACCCGCCGCCCCTTCGCGCGCGGGCCCCGTCCAGACGTCGTCCCAGGCCGCCGCGCGGCACCCCGACTCGTATTCCAGGATGTACAGGTTGATACCATCCTGGTGCGGGAACCGCGTGCGTGGGTCCGGCCGCGTGCTGGCCAGAACCCGCTCGGGATCGCCAAACCAATAGCGGAACGTGTCGAGGTGGTGGATGGACATGAGGAAGGTCGAGAGCGACTCGAGATTTTCCGACCACGGCATCCAGTGCGGGATGGCGCGCATTTCGATCGTGCCCAGCACCGGGTCACCGAGGTAGCCGCGTGCCATCAGGTTCTTGAGCGCGCGCACGGACTGGTCGTACCGCATGTTCTGGTTGACTGCAAGCTTGACGCCCGCATCCTGACAGAGCTGCACGATCTGGGCCGCTTCGTGGTAGGTCATGGCGAGCGGCTTCTGGGCGAGGATCCCGCGCACGTGGTCATTGTGCATCACGGCGTCGCGCACGATCTTCGGCTGCTCGTCGGGCGGCACGGCGATGTCCACGATCTCGATGTCTTCGTCGTCGAGCAGTTCGTGGTAGTGGCCGTAGGGCGTCGGGATGGCGTGCTGGGACGCGACGGCTCGGGCGTGCTCGGGCGTGCGTGAGGCGATGCCGGCGACCTTGAAACCCGCGTTCGCGTAGGCGACGAGGTGGCAGTCGCGCACGATGAAGCCGCTGCCGATGACGCCGATGCGGAAATCGCGGCGTCGCGGCATCTCCGGGCGGTAGCCCAGGTCGAGATCGATCGAGCGTGCCGGCATCGTCCCGCGCCCTCCCGGGGGCGTTCGCCGCGCGCCGGCGCCGCGCGCCGGCGCGATGACTCCCGCGACCGCCGGGCTGTCAACCTACGGGCGTTGCGCAGCGGTTGCAAGCGTTGCGGCGGGGGGGGGGGAGTGCCCTAATCTGGAGTGGTGAAATTGGGTGGCACGTCCCTGAGGCTTTGCGAAGGGCGTGCGAGTCGAGTTCGCAAACCACGCCCTTCGAAGGCTCGAGCGGCGTGCCACCCAGATCAGGCCACTACCGGCGGGGGTGCCCGGCGGCAAGTGCGCACGATTCGTCCCATGGCGGCGACGCCTTCTCCGACCCCGCGGCTCAGCGCGGGGCGGGGTCCGGTGGGGCCGCGTCCGCGTCGCGCGCGGGGCGGACCGTGCGCAGCAGGTCTTCGAGGCTGCCGGCACGCATGCGGTTCCCAGAGTCGCTTGCGCCGCGTCCGGTCATGAGCTGCGGCATGCCCTTGGCCAGGTTGGACCGCCGCAGGAAGAGCAGGGCGAACGACGTGTCGGCCAGTGCGCCGCGGTTCGAGCTCCAGCTGCCGTCCGTATGCTGGTTTTGCAGCAGGAGGGTCGCCCCGCGCTCGTACCAATCGACGTTTCCCAGGCGTGACAGGCCCATGGCGACGCAGACGCGTTCCAGGGACCAGAGGTAGTAGAGTGTGGACGCGGGCCCCGTGCCCGCCGCGTATTGTTCGACTCGCTTGATGCCTTTTTCAATAAGCGCGTCGCTGGCCATCTTGGCGCGGCCGCCGGGGCCCTCCGGCGCGGCGGCGGGCTTCGCGTTGACCACCTGGTTCTCGAGGGTCTTCTGGCCTTTGGCGAGCACCAGCGCCAGCAGGCCGGCACAGGTCATCGCGTCGCTGTCTCCCCCGGCCTTGTAGCCCCATCCGCCGCGCGGCGACTGGCTGCCGCGGAAGCGGCGATCCACCTCCGTCATGGCGTCCCGGACGTCGAGCCCGGCGCGGCCGGCCGCCCAGAGGCCGAGCACGGCCAGCTGGGTATTCGAGTTGTCACCGAACCCCCCCTGCTTCGCGCGCCCGCCCGCAGCGATACGCCCCGTGCGACGCACCGCCTCGGGCTTGTTCCGCCCCGCGTTCGAGAGCTGAGCCACGGGGCCGGCGGGCACACCGGGGCAGACGTATGACCAGCCGCCGGTCGAGAGCTGGCCGGCGACGAGCGCGCTGCCCAGTTGCTGGATGAGCTCCTGGTCCTGCTCGGCGCCGACCCGGCTGAGCAACAGGATGGCCAGCGCGATGTCGTAGGTCTGCGTCTCGCCCGGAGCGCTCGTGCGCACGAACTCGTACGCATTCTTGAGCGAGGCATCTTCGAGGCTGTGGCCGTTCTCGGCGAGGGCCAGGCCGGCCAGCGATGTGATGCCGACGGCGTGACCGGGATACGGCCAGCTCCCGTCACTCTGCTGAGATTGCTTGAGGAACTGGACGCCGCGGTGGATGGCGGCGCGGATACGCTGGTCGTCCCCATCGCCCGCGCTCAGGCGAAGCGGTGACAGGCTGACGACTAGGCAGACGAGCAGCAGGTACCGCATGGCGGGTCCCGCCCCTTCCCTCGTGAAACTCCCGGTCTCCCTGCGCTATTGTCGCCTTTTCCGCTGCCGATTCAACGCGCGGCCATGGCCGGATTGGTGGACGGCGGTCCGCGGCACCGCGCGAGTCGTGTCCGGATCGGCTGGGTTCGGTCACTCTGTCATCCTGAGGGCAGCGAGGAACGAGCGGAGTGAAGGATCTGGGCCCGAGTCACGGAGATTACATCGCCCAAGCCTCAGGATGACATCCCCGCCAGAGGCGCCAAATCAGGACACGCCGGTTGGGAGTTCCAGCTCGGCCGCGATGCGGTCGCGGAGTTCGGCGAGTGCCGCCGCTGCGCTGGGTCCTCGGTTCCAATCGATGTGGAAGCGGTCGCCGGCGGTGCGTGGGACAAGGTGAAAGTGGACGTGATCCACGGTCTGGCCGGCGGCCCGGCCGTTGTTCTGGATGACGTGCAGAGCGGGGGCGCCGGTGGCGCGGAGCACGGCGCGCACCAGGCGGGGCAGCTCGGCGGCGAGCGCGGCCAGGCGGTCGCCGGGCATCGTGTCCAGCGTCGCGTAGTGGTCGGGCGGCAGGACCAGCAGGTGCCCGGGCGCGGCCGGCGCGATATCGAGCAGGGCGACGGCGTGATCGTTGTGCAGGACCTTGGCGGCGGGCAGCGCGCCGGCGGCGATCTTGCAGAAGATGCAATCGGCGTCCCTAGCCATGCTTCACTCGCCCGATGCTTCACGGCGCTTGCCTGCGCCTGACCCGGCCGGCTCGGCGGATTCTGCGCTGCGTTTCTGGCGCAGCGTGGTGCTGTCGGAGGTGACCAGAGCGATCAGCGCCGTTGGCCCGGCGTCGCCCAGCCGCCGCTTGGTGAGGCGGACGATGCGGGTGTACCCGCCCGGCCGGTCACTGAAACGGGGTCCGATGGTCTTGATCAGCTTCTGGACGACGGTGTCGTGCTCCTCGTCGTCCTCGATCCGGTGGTTGCCGAGCCGGGCGATGAGCAGGCGGCGGGCGTGCAGGACCGGGGCGACGGCGCGGCGCCACTCGGCGAGCAGCTTGTAGCGTTCTTGCAGGACGCCGCGGCGATTTTCGATCGACCTCTTGCCCGCGTCGGTGTCGGTGCCGTGCCGCCGCGCCTCCTCGAGCAGGTCCTGGGCTCGCTTGTCATGCTCGCTGGCCTTGTCGCGGAGCGTCCCCGCCTGGCGCTCGGCGGCAGCGCCCTTGCGCGCGATCGTGATGAGCTTCTCGACGTAGGGGCGCAGCTCCTTGGCCTTGGCCACCGTGGTGACGATCTGTTCATGCTCGAACAGGGCGCTGGCCATGTTGCGGAACATGGCACGGCGGTGCGATGCGTTGCGACCCAGTTTGCGGCCGGCTTTGCGGTGTCTCATGGCTCGTGTGTCCTAAGTGCGTCGAACGAAACCCCAGCAAGGCCGAGCCGGAGCCGAGTAAGTTCGGCCCGCCGGGTCGATTGGGTGAGCTGCTTTAAGTGCTCTGCGGAGCGAGCGCCCCGATGTCCAGGCCGATCTCCTTGAGCTTGGCGCGGACCTCCTTGAGCGTGGTCTCGCCGAAGTTCCGCACCTGGAGCAGGTCCTCTTCGGAGCGGCTGACCAGGTCGCGTACCGTGGTGATGCCTTCCTGCTCGAGGCAGTTGGTGGCGCGCACGGAGAGCTCGAGCTCGGCCAGGCTCATGCCCAGTTTGGCTTCCAGCTCGGCGTCGTGTTGCGTGGGCTCGAACATCCGGGTCGGCCGCTCCTCGATCGGCATTTCCGGCCCGGCCTCGAAGTATTGCACGAACGGGTTAAGGTGCTTGCGCAGGATCTTGGACGCCTCGACCAGCGCCATCTCCGGGTTGATGGTTCCGTCGGTCCAGATGGACAGGGTCAGCTTGTCGTAGTTGACCTTCTGTCCCACGCGGGTGTCCTCGACGTGGTACTCGACGCGGTGCACGGGCGAGAAGATGGCGTCGATGGGGATGGCGCCGATCTCCTGTTCCTCGCTCTGGCGTTCGGCGACCGGGACGTAGCCGCGGCCGTTCTCGACGGTCATCTCGACGACGAACGGAACGTCATCGGTGAGCGTGGCGATGATGTGGTCGGGGTTGACGATCTCGACCGACTCGTCCGGTACGATGTCGGCGGCGGTGACGACGCCGCGTTCATGGCGATCGATGCGGAGCACCTTGGAGTGCTCGGAGTGGTTCTTCACCACGACGCCCTTGAGGTTGAGGATGATGTCCGTGACGTCCTCGACGACGCCGGGTAGCGTGCTGAACTCGTGGTGCACGCCCTGGATCTTAACCCGCGTGATGGCACTCCCCTCGAGGCTGGACAGCAGGATGCGTCTCAGGCTGTTGCCGATTGTGACGCCGAAGCCGCGCTGGAATGGCTCGGCGACGAAGCGGCCGAACGTGTCCGTGAGCGTTTCGCGGTCGCAGACTACGCGGCTCGGGAGTTCCAAACCACGCCATCGAATTCGCATTGTCAGAGGCCTCCGCAGAAAGAGGAGTGCGCCCGGGCGGGGCGAATGTCGGGCCGAAGCGCTGGGCCGGCGCGCGCGCGGCGCGCGGATTATTTCGAGAGCAACTCGACGATCAGCTGCACCTGGACGGGGATGGACACGTCGCTGCCGCTGGGCAGGCGCGTCACCCGCCCCTCGGGCGGATCGGTGCTGGTCAGCTCCAGGAATTCCGGGAGGTTGGGCGTCGCCTCGGCGTAACGCGGCTTGATCATCTCCAGGCTCTTCGGGCGGTTCTTGATCGAGATCTTGTCGCCGGCGGCGACCAGCGCGCTCGGGATATCGACGCGCTTGTCGTTGACCAGCACGTGGCCGTGGCGGATCAGCTGACGCGCCTGGGACCGGCTGCCGGCCATGCTCAGGCGGCATACGATGTTGTCCAGCCGCCGCTCGAGCAGCGCCAAGAGCGCGTCGCCGGTATTGCCCGGTGTGCGCGAGGCGAGGCCAAAGAAGCGGCGGAACTGCCGCTCGAGCACGCCGTAGTAGCGCTTGAGCTTTTGCTTCTCGCGCAGCCGGATGGCGTACGGGCTCGGCTTGCCGCGTTTCCACTGATGCATGCCGGGTGGGTACTCGCGGCGTTCGATCGCGCACTTCGGTGTGTCGCACCGGGTGCTCTTGAGGAAGAGCTTCATCCCTTCGCGACGGCAGAGCTTGCATACGGGAGCGGTTTGTCGTGCCATTCTGGTTCAGGGGTCCAAGGATCGGGGGTCAGGAATCGGGGGTCCAGATTCGGGGGTCCAGGGGAACCCTGACCCCTGGAGCCTTTCGTGCGTTAGACGCGTCGCCGCTTGGGGGGCCGGCAGCCGTTGTGCGGCAGCGGCGTGATGTCTTCGATCGCTCGCACGGCGAGCCCGGCGCCTTGCAGGGCGGTGATGGCGGACTCGCGCCCGGAGCCCGGTCCCTTCACGCGTACGTCGACCTCCTTGACGCCGAACTTCTGGGCGGCCTGGGCCGCGGTCTCGGCCGCGCGCTGGGCGGCGAACGGGGTGCTCTTGCGGCTGCCCTTGAAGCCGACGGTGCCGGCCGAGGCCCAGCACAGCGTGTCGCCGTTGGTGTCGGTGATGGTGACCGTGGTGTTGTTGAAGGTCGCCTTGATGTGGGCGATGCCGCGCGAGACGTTTCGGCGGGTCTTTCTCCGCTTGGCCTTGGACACGTTCTTTTCCTTCGCGGTTGCGGGTTCGCTTGCTCGGTTGGCGGCGCTTGGCTTAGCCGCGTAGTTCCTTGACGCCCTTCTTGCCGGCGACGGTCTTGCGCGGCCCCTTGCGGGTGCGTGCGTTGGTGCGGGTGCGCTGGCCGCGGACCGGGAGTCCGCGGCGGTGCCGCAGCCCGCGGTAGCAGCCGATCTCGCGGAGCCGCGCCACGTTCTGCTGGACCTGGCGGCGCAGCGCGCCTTCGATGACGTATTCGCGGTCCAGGATGGTGGCGATCCGCGCCAGCTCATCCTCGGTGAGATCCTTGGCGGCGGCGAACGGGTTCACCTGCGCCTTGCGGCAGATCTCCAGCGACGTGGTTGGTCCGACGCCGTAGAGGTAGCGTAGCGAGATGGACGCCGGCTTGTCGCTCGGGATGTCCACACCCAGCAGTCTCGGCATGTCGTGGTTCCTCGTCTTGGTCTTCGGTCGCGTGTTGCGCCCGCGGCGCGCGGGGCTATCCCTGGCGCTGCTTGTGGCGCGGGTTGGTGCAGATCACGAAGATCCGGCCACGGCGTCGGACGAGCTTGCAGTTCTCACAGAGGCGACGAACGCTGGATCGCACTTTCATGACAACCACCTCGCGTCGGGGCCAAACGTGGGATTATACGCACGGGGCCGTGCCGCGTTCAATGTCTAGCCGGCCGGCAGCGTGAGGATTTCCGGCCCCGACGCCGTCATCGCGACCGTGTGCTCGAAGTGAGCACTGAGCCGGCGGTCGCATGTCTCGACGGTCCACTGGTCGCGCAGCACCCGCACCTCCTTGGTGCCGATGTTGACCATGGGCTCGATCGCGATCACCAGCCCCTCTTCGAGCCAGAAGTCGTTCTTGAGCAGCGCCCGGCTCACGAAGTTGGGCACCTGCGGAGGCTCGTGCATGCTGCGGCCGATGCCGTGCCCGACGAACTTTTCGACGAGCGAGTAGCCGTGCCGGTGCACCAACTCTTCCATCTTGGTGGCGACCTGGGACCATTTTTTTTGCCGCCCCATCTCGGCGATCGCCAGCGCCAGGGTATCCTCCGTCACGCGGAGCAGCCGCTCGACCTCGGGCGCGACCGACCCCACGGCGATGGTCGTCGCCGCATCGGCGCACCAGCCGTTCAGGCGGCAGCCGGTGTCGATGCTCAGGATGTCCCCCTCGCGCAGCTGCCGCTCGCCGGGGATGCCGTGCACGATCTGCTCGTTCACCGAGGCGCAAATGACGGCCGGGAAGGGGGGCTTGCCACGCCCGGCCTGCACGCCCTTGAAGAGCGGCTCGGCACCATGCCGCTCGAACACCTCCTGCGCGGCCCGGTCGAGCTCGGCGGTGCGGACCCCGGGGACGGTGCGCGTGCGCACACGATCGAGCGCTTCGGCGACAACTTTGCCCGCGCCGCGCATCAGCGCGATCTCGCGCGGGGACTTCAGTATGATCACGGCGCTACCCCGGCCGTCCCAATGCCTCGCGGATTCTCGCCTGGATCTCCTCCACCGATCCCATGCCGGGGATGACGCGGAGCAGTCGCTTCTCCCGGTAGTAGCCCGCCACCTCCTCGGTCTGGCGGTGATACACGCGGAGACGTCGGCGGATGGTATCGGCCCGGTCATCCTCGCGCTGGATCAGTGGGTGGCCGCAGCGATCGCATTGCCCTTCGACCCGTGGGGGCAGGAAGACGATGTGATACGGCTCGTTGCAGTTGCTGCAGATGCGTCGCCCGCTCAGGCGACGCACGATCTCCTCGCCTTCCACCTGGAGCAGCATGGCCGCGTCGAGCGCCTGGCCGGCCGCGTCGAGTGCCCGTTCCAGCGCCACGGCCTGCGTGCGGGTGCGCGGGAAGCCGTCGAGCAGGAACCCGCTGCGGCAGTTGGGCTGGGCGATCCGCTCCACGACCATCTCCACGATGATCGGATCCGGAACCAGCGCGCCGCGATCGTAAAACGCCTTGGCCTTGGCCCCCGTGGGCGTACCCGTCGCCATCGCTTCCCGGATCATGTTCCCGGTCGAGACGTGCACGAGCCCGTACGCATCGCGCAGCATCTTGGCCTGAGTACCCTTGCCCGACCCAGGGGGTCCCAAGAAGACCAGTCGCATGGCACCAGAGGGTCCGAAGTCAGAGCCTCAGAAACCTGGTCGTGCTGGCAGGGGCCGGACGCCGCGGCGTCCGCTGCTCTGATCTCTGACCTCTGCCGCTCTGGCTCTCTAGCCCTTCTCCAGCAGACCCGCGTAGTTGCGCATGATCAGATGGCTGTCGATCTTCTGGACCAGGTCGAGCGCCACGCTGACCACGATGAGCAATCCCGTGCCGCCGAAGAAGCTGGCGATCACGAACGGCACGTTCAGCGATTGCGCGACGATCGTGGGCAGGATGGCGACGATTGCCAGGAACGCCGCCCCGACGTAGGTGATCCGCAGCATCACCTTCTCCAGGTAGTCCGCGGTGCGGCGGCCGGGGCGGTACCCCGGAATGAAGCTGCCGTAGTCCTTCAAGTTCGTCGCCATGTCCTTGGGGTTGAACGTGATCGCGGTCCAGAAGTAACAGAAGAAGTAGATGAGCAGCACGTAGCAGACGTTGTACAGGTAGCCGTAGCGCTGGAACGACGTCACGATGGCGCCGAACCAGCTCCAGTCGCGGAAGCCGGGCAGGTGGTTGATCGCTCCGAAGAGGAGGGTCGGGAACATGAGCAGGCTGGAGGCGAAGATGATCGGCATTACGCCTGCCTGGTTCACGCGCAGCGGCAGGTACTGCCGGGTGCCGCCGAAGACGCGGCGGCCCCGCACGTGCTTGGCCGACTGGGTCGGGATCCGCCGCTGGCTCTGGGTAATGGCCACCACGCCGACCACCACGGCGACGAACAGGGCCGCGAGCACCAGCACCTTATCGAGGCCGTACTTGCCCCCGCCTGCCCCGAGCTCGAACGAAAAGTTCGAGAACAGATCGAAGGCCGCCTTGGGCATGCGCGCGGAGATGCCGGCCATAATGATCAGGCTGATGCCGTTGCCGATGCCGTACTCGTCGATCTGCTCGCCGATCCACATCAGGAAGATCGTGCCGGCGGTCATGATCAGGATCGAGACGATCCCCGGGATCCAGTGGTGGTTGCCGAACGAGTCGGTGAAGCGGAGGTGGTCCGGGACCGCCTGGATCGTGTACATCAGCTGGTTGATCCAGAAGATGCTCTGGCCGAGCGTCAGCACCACGGTGGCGTAGCGCGTGTACTCGTTGATCTTCTTGCGCCCGCTCTCGCCCTCCTTCATCAGCTTGTCCAGCGACGGCACGATGCTGGCCATGAGCTGGAAGATGATGGAAGCCGAGATGTAGGGCATGATGCCCAGGCCGAAGATGGTGCTCTGGCCCAGCTCGTTGATGCCGCTGAACATGGCCACGTAACCCAACAGGCGTCCCAAGGCGGAGCCCTTGAGCCCCTCGCCCCAGCGCCGCATCGCCTCCTGGTCGACGATCGGCAGCGGGATCCAGGTGCCCAGGCGGAAGATCGCCAGGAACAGCAGCGTGATCAGGATCTTCTGCCGGAGCTCCGGCACCTTGAACAGCGTGATCAGTTTTCCCATGGCCGTTCCTTTCACTGCACCTAGGCGGGAACCGGGTTCATCCCTGAAACGGGTTGCTGCCGTGCCGCTGGGGCCGCTGCGCGTTTCATGCGATCCGCTCGGCCGTGCCCCCCGCGGCGGTGATCTTCGCCTGCGCGGATTCACTGAAGCGGTGTGCTTGGACGGCCAGCTTCTTCTTGAGCTCGCCGTCCCCGAGGATTTTGACGCCGTCGTGCGTTCCGGTGGCGAGCCCGGCACGGCGCAGGGCATCCGGGTCGACGGTCGCCCCGTCCTCGAACGCCTCGTTCAGCGCCCCGACGTTCACCACAGCGAAGGTCCTGGCCCAGCGGTTGTGGAAGCCGCGCTTGGGAATCCGCCGCGCCGCCTTCATCTGCCCGCCCTCGAAGAGCAGGTGCGGCTTCTCGGCACCCGCGCGGCTCTTCTGCCCCTTCTGGCCACGCGAGCCGGTCTTGCCGTGTCCCGAGCCGGGCCCGCGCGCCACACGCTTGCGTGCCTGGCGACGCTGGATCCCCTGGTGAACTTGCTTGAGGTCCATTAGAGCGGTACTCCTCGCAGGCGCTGCACGTCCTCTTTGGTGCGGAGCTGTTCGAGTCCGTCGATGGTCGCCTTGACCAGGTTGATCGGGTTGCTGGACCCGTATGCCTTGGTCAGCACGTTGTGGATGCCCGCGGCCTCGACCACCGCGCGCACGCTGGCGCCGGCGATCACGCCGGTGCCGGGCGCCGCCGGGAGCAGCACGACGCGCGCCGCGCCGTAGGTGCCGATCACGCGGTGCGGGATGCTGGTGCCGCGCAGCGAGATCCGTTTCATGCGGCGCTGGCCGTCCTTGACCGCCTTCTCGACGGCCGGCGGCACCTCGTTGGCCTTGCCGTAACCCCAGCCGACCCGCCCCTGGCGGTCGCCGACGACGACCAGGGCGTTGAAGCTGAAGCGCCGCCCTCCTTTGACCACCGCGGCGCAGCGCCGGATCTTGACTACGGTCTCGGACAAGCCGTCCTGCCGCGGCTCCTGGGTTCTATCTCTTTGTCTAGCCACGTTCGTCTATCCTCTCGAGCCATGAGCCATTGCCGGGCTTCCGCTCGGGGCTCGTGCCCCGAGAACCTGGAATCGATCCCGAGCGTCCTTCCCCGCCTGCCTGCGCGTGCGTCAGAACTCGAGCCCCGCCTTGCGCACCGCCTCGGCGAGCGTTTGCACGCGGCCGTGGTAGCGGTTGTGCCGGCGATCGAAGGCGACCCGCAGAATGCCCTGCGCGCGCGCCTTCTCGCCCAACCGCTTGCCGACCACCTCCGCCGCCTGCCGGTTGCCGCCCGACTTGATGCCGCCGCGGACATCGGGCTCGAGCGAGCTGGCGGAGACAAGCGTCTTGCCCGCCACGTCGTCGATGATCTGCGCGGAGATGTGCTTGAGGCTGCGGTGCACGGCCAGCCGCGGCCGCTCCGCCGTTCCGAACAGGCGGCGGCGCACGCGCATCTGGCGGCGTTGCTGCCGGACCTTCTTGATGAGTTGTGACTGCATCATCGGAGCACCACCTAATGGATATCGCTGCGCGGTTCTCTCGCCTACGAGGCGGCGCCGCTGGCGAACGCCTTGCCGGCCTTGCGGCGAACCGCCTCGCCCTGGTAGCGAATTCCCTTCCCTTTGTACGGTTCGGGGGGCCGGCGGCGGCGGATGTCCGCAGCCACCTGCCCGACTTGCTGTTTGTCCGCCCCCTTCACGATGATGTGGGTCGGGTCGGGGACCTCGAAGACGATGCCTGCCGCCGGCTCGACGACCAGCGGGCTGGCCCAGCCCACCTGCACATGGAGCGTCTTCCCCTTGAGCGCCGCCTGGTAACCGATGCCGACGACTTCGAGCGTCTTCTGGAAGCCGTCGGTGGCCCCCTTGACCATGTTGGCGATCAGGTTCCGGGTCAGCCCATGCAGGGATCGGCTGAGCCGGGCGTCATCGGAACGGGTCACCTGGATCTTCCCCGCCGCCGCATCATAGGAGACGGTCATGGCCGGGTGGTAGCGCAGGGACAGCTTCCCTTTCGGGCCGTCGACGGCGATCTCCCCGTCGTTCAGGGACACCTTGGCCCCTTGGGGAACGATGATCGGCTGTTTTCCGATGCGTGACATAGCTATTCGTCCCGTGTCAGTCGCCCGTTGTCCGCCTCGATGCAGCGAAGGAGACGAGATCCTTCGCTCCGCTCGTTCCTCGCTTCGCTCAGGATGACAAATCCGTCGCGCCCGGTCGTGGAGCGCAGAAGCCCGCCCGGGGGGATCCTTC
>JBGPMX010000071.1:0-12224 GCA_041487215.1 Planctomycetia bacterium
CGCTACGTCATCGAGCACATACGACCGCCGACGGTCCGCGAGATCTGTCGAGAACTCGGAATACGCAGCCCGAACGGCGTGACGAACCACCTGAAAGCCCTCGAGAAGAAGGGGTTCATTCGACGAGACGATCCGAACGCCTCGCGCGGACTCATCGTCGTCGGACTGAAGGTCGTCGAAATCGACGACGACGAGACACTAGACACCTGATACGTGTACAGACGTCACATTGTCAATTCCGGCAGAGACTGTACATTCCGAACCATTGTCAGGGGTGAGACAGTTCCCAGCGCAGCCCGCGGGGGTGGACAAGGACGCCCGGTCTAGCGGTCAGGGAAGCCCGGCCGGCTCTCACGACCACCTGATCTCCGCCGGAGTGCGGCCCCCGCTGGTATTACACCACCTGACAACTCTCGCACTGTCGCCGCTCCACTTCTAAGCAATTGCCGGACCAGAACGCCGTAAACACGCGCCGCAGTGCGCCGCGCGCACGCACCACGCCAAACAAGGACGTTGGGCATGGCCGCAGAAGTCGTGACCGAGCTCATCCAGGTACACCGCGTTCGCCTGACAGACCTCGTCGACGACCCCGTCCTCGCCACGCTCTACGAGCCCATCGACGGGCCCGCATGGAGCGAGTTCGTCGCCTCCATCGAACGGTCCGGCGGCTGCCGCGTGCCAGCCCGCGGCCTGACGCTTCCCAACGGCAAGGTAGCACTCTGGGAGGGCTATCAACGCCGACGTGCTCACGATCAGCTCGGACTCGACACGATCAAGCTCACCTACCTGCCCCGAGAGTGCGCCGAGTGGACCGAGGATCAAAAGGTCGTCTGGTCCGAGGACCTCAACGAAAACCGCCGCCACCTCACCAGAACAGGCCAGGCCCGGCTATATCTCGCAAAAGTGGCCCCGGTGAGCAGCAACTTCGCCAGTGCACCACGCGACGCAGGCGGCCAGGTCGCCTGCGACCGCACCGGTGCGGTCGCAGGCTCACATGAGGCAGCACACGCCGCCGGATTCGGCAGCACGGACCAAGCGCAGCGAGCCGCCCGCGTCGTCAAATACGGTATCCCAGAACTCCAGCGAGCGCTCGACGCCAAAAAAATCGAGTGGCGCGCGGCCATCGCCATCACCCGACTCCCGAAACGCCGCCAACGGAAAGCACTCGCCAAAGCGCTCGACGCACACGAAGCCAAAGCGTCGCGCCGGCAAAAACACCGCAGCACGCGCCAAAAGAAATCCGGACTCACCATCCCAGAGGCAGCGTCGCGCTGCGATGAGGTGACGCGGGCCCTGTGGCGAACCGCCGCCACCACCCAGATCATCGTCGGCGGAAAGCTGTCCGATCGCCGGGCCGAACTGGTCTGGCGACACTGGCGGGCGCAGATCGTGGACCTGCCACTGTGGATCGATTCGCAGACGGTCGGGCAGAGACTGATCGATTACTTCGTGTCGCGCGCGAAAACGGAGATCGATAAGAGGGCCAGGCGGAAGAAGAAGTAGGATCCCCGCGCGCGAGTGTATAACGGAACCGAGAAGAGGCCAGAAACGTAATGCCAGTCTGCGCCCACAATGCGCTCCCCAGCGAGATCATGTGGGGGCTGCAAGACGGCAAACTACTCACGACCACGGACGTTGCTGCGCTGTTCGGCCGCGAAACACGATCGGTAAAACGATGGCTCCTCAAAAGCACGTTTCCCAAACCCGAATGGATCCTCACGATCCGGTCCGGCCGGCGAACCTGCCGCAAAATACGCGTCTGGCGCCGCAGTACGCTCGAGCAGTGGTTCGGCCGACCCCTCGCCGTGGGCGAGATCTTCACGACGGCCGACATGGCCCTGTACATCGGCAAGGAAGCGCGCGACATCAAACGATACCTCGCCGACGGCTCGTTCCCCGAACCGCGGCGCATCGTCGAGATGCACACGCGGAACACGAAGCGCCGCATCCGGCTCTGGCACAAGGCAGAGATACAGCAGTGGTACTTCGGCGAGGAAGATGAGGAGGAGTAAGTCGTGAGTATCGCGTGGGCCCGCTTCCGCCGCTGGCTGCACATTGCGTGGTGGGGTAGTTCGTGGAACTTCCCATCGCGATTGGCGAACGAGCCCGGCTGGCATCAAGAGTGGGAGCACCGCCACCGCGGCCGGCTGTGCGAACTCTCGTGTAGGTGCGGACGCGTCTTCTGGATGCGGGGCGCACAAAAGTGCGGGGACGGCTACGAATGAAAACATTCACAGTTCGCTTCGTGCTGCTCGCCTACTTCGGCGGCATGCTGTTCTGGCTCGGCGTCTTGCTGGTAACCCTGACCCGGTAACTCGATAACCTCATGGGTCGTCCCCCGGGAAGGAAACCTCATAGGCTGTCCCCCATGGCACGCAAGGCTCGCGGATCAAAACGGTGCGGCGCGAAGTGCAAGAGCACGGGTAAACCCTGCCGCGCCTGGGCACTCACCGGCACAAAACGCTGCACGGTGCACGGGGTCGGCACCCGCAAGCGCGTCGAACGGGGCACCCGCAAGCCACCCGGCCGCCCGCCCATCACCGGAAACTACTGCGACCCCGAGCGGACCCACTACGGCCGACTCTCCGAACTGCTCGAGCAAGCCAAAGCGGACTCCGCGTCGCTCCGCACCACGGACCACGAGATGGCGATCGTCAAGGCGGTGCTTGCCTGGCAGTGGGAGCGGCTGCTCGCCGGCGATTGGGACGTCATGAAAACGGCTGACCTCATGGAGCACCCGGCCACCTGGTTCATCGAGTGCGCCGGCTCGATCGTCGACCGCGTCGTGAAGGCGAACAACATGATCAGCAAGGACAGGCTGCAGGCGCTGCTGGCACTCGTTGAGCCGATCATCACCCTGGTCATTAGCGTGGTCAACGAGTACGTGCCCACCGAGACGCGCGAGGCAGCTCAGAACAAGGTCCGCAGCCTGCTGGCTACCGTCCTGGTGCCCGTGCCGAAGTGATCATGGCAACCCACGATGATCTGGTGCGGGACGTTCGCAACGAGATCATCGCCCGATCTGCCGAGAACGTGTGGGTGCAGGAGTTCGATCGCCAGGTCGATCGGACCCGGTCACACGAAAAGCTGTGGCGCGAGCAGCCCGTCGATATCCTCACGTTCGCCCAGGACTTCCTCGGCCGCAAGCTGCTCAGCGACTTCCACCGCGCCGCATTCGAGGCGTTCGCGGGCCACGACCCGGAGCAGTGGGACGAGACCTACACCACGATCGCGCTCTGCTGGGGGATGGGCGCCGGAAAGAACTTCACCACGGAAGTGCTCGTCGCGTACACGTTCTACCGGCTGCTGTGCCTGTCGTCGCCCCACGCGCTGTTTCGCGACCTCGACCCGAGCGCGTACATCGACGTGCTCAACATATCGTTCGTCCGGGAGGAGCAGGCGAAGGACGTGTTCTTCGACTCGCTCAAGAAGGTTTTGCGAAACACGACGGATCCGGCGACCGGTCGCAACTGGTTCGCGGATCGCGGCGTCGACCTGCGGGACGGCGGCATCGGCGACATCAAGGAAAAGATCATCTACCTGCCACGCAGCATCCGGGCGCGGTGCCTGCCGTTCACCGAGGCCGCCTTCGAGGGCGGGCAGATCCTGCTCGGCATCATCGACGAGCCGAGCCGCGCGGTCACGAGTCCGCCGGCCAACAAGAAAGCGCACGAGATCTACTCGAAGATGCTGACGAACAGCACCACGCGGTTCCAACGCATGGGGAAAATGGTCGTCTTCTCCTACCCGCAGGCCCAGGACCAAGATCTCATCATGGAGCTGTTCAACGGCGCCGGCACGCAGTTCACCGCGAAGGGCGAGCGTAAGCGGCCGGACGGCGACCCGGACACCTACGGCAGCATGGGCGCGACCTACGAAGTGAACCCGCGCACGAAGCGCGAGGACTTCGACAACCTGAGACGGCAAAATCCGGAACGGATCGAGACGATCATCGAGTGCAACCCGCCGCACTCGCGCACCGGCTTCTACCGCGCCTACCCCGAAAAGGTTCAGCAATCCTTCTGCCTCGACCCTCGCCGCAAAGTGATCCACTACGAAGTGGTACCGGCCACCTATCCGGTCCAGGAACGCGGGCAGCTGGTGCAGAAGACGTACACCGAGATCCGGTTCATCGGGGCTGACGGCGATGACGAGTTCCGCGTGCTCGGAGGGGATCCGGGCGAGAGCTCCGACATATTCGCTCTGGCGCTGGCGCGCGCCGAGCCGGCCAAGCGACCTATCGAGGTGCTCGTCATGCGACGCGAGCGCGTCCAGGCCGAGGTGCCGCCTGGCTACTACGGGCCAGGACACATCGCCGGCGAGGTGCACAAGGAGGAGCGGCTCCAGCTCCAGGTGATCGACCGCGCCGTCGTGGTCGACGGCCTGGTCGAGATCGTGCCGATCCGGTACCAGCACATCGACCCAAAGACGGGCCGCACCGTGACGGCCACATACCCGATCAGCTTCCCGTCCGTGCGGGACTTCGTCCTCAAGCTCAAGCAGCACTTCCCGAACCTGATCGCAGCCGCGTTCGACCGGTGGAACTCCTCGGACCTGGTGACCAGCCTCGTCACGCAGGGGCAGATCAACGCGGAGTCGCTCGCGTTCGGCAATCAGGAACAATTCGCGCTGTACAGCCAGCACCGATCGCTGGCCTACAACGATCTGATCCGCGTCATGCCGAGCCCGCGCGCGGAGAAAGAATTCGTCGACCTGCAGGAGGTGATCCCCGGCCGCAAGGTGGACCATAAGCCGGATGGGTCCAAAGACGTGTCCGACGCTATCGTGATCGCCGCGCACCTGGCACTCGATGCCAGCATCGCCGGCGAAGGATCGTTCATCATCCGCTAAATGGAATGGAGTCCTGTCATGCCACGCGGAAAACGTTCGGTAGTCCCGCAGCTGCCCGCCACGTTCCGTGTCAGCTACCTCGGCGGTGAGAAGTTCGTCGAGATCAAGGCGGCGGCGAAGCTCGCCGGCATCCACCCCGCGATCCTCGAGATGGGCCAGCGACTGCTCAAGGCGCCCGGCCGCGAGTGCGGCGTGTTCCAGCTCGGCACCGAGGAGCTCCAGAAGCGCTCCGCCGAGCTGCGGGCCATGTTCGTCACGGGCCTCAAGAAGGTGGCCAGGGCGTTCGCGCCGGCCGGCATGCGCGTCCAGAGCCACGCGACCGACGACCGCCTCACGTTCTGGTACGAGCAGGGCAAGCCGTGGGGCAAGAAGCCCGCGGCCGCCGCATAGCCCGCACCACCACGTTCAAACGGGGAGAACAGGCCATGGCAACACGGGTCTATAGGACCGGCAAGATCGCGAGACTCTGCGGCGTCGCGCCGCGCACGGTCAGCAAATGGATCGACTCGGGCCGGCTCAAGGGCTATCGGGTTCCTGGATCCAAAGACCGCCGGGTCACGCATGACGAGCTCATGCGCTTCGCCGCGGCGAGCGGCATGAATCACGTGCTACGAGACATGCAGGAGCCAGACCGAGACTCGCTGCTCATCGTCGGCGTGAACGACTCGCTGGCGACGGAACTCGGCGCCAAGCTCACCGACTATCGGGTCGTTCGAGCGGCGAACACGTTCGCCGCCGGATCAGTGATCGGCGACGTGCGGCCGTGCTGCGTGATCGTCGACGGCAGCATCGGCAGCAACGAAGTCTGGCAGGTGGTGATGGCGATCCGCAACGACCCCAAGATGCCGCACACCGTTACGGTGGCGGTGCTCGGACCCGATCAGGGACTCGCGGATCTGATCCGCGAGTGGAGCGACGGGGTGTTCGTGAAGCCGCTCCAGATTGACTTGTTCATCGAGACGGTCAAGCGGCTGATCGCCGAGCGGAAACGGCGACCCGCAGCCTAGGCCAGGTGGAACAGGTGAAGACGATACCGATCGACGACGTGTGGGTGCGCTACAAGGACGCGCCCACCACGGAACTGCGCAATCAACTGATCGAGCGGTACCTGCCGCTCGTGCGGTTATTGGCCCGCAAGATGTCGTTTCGTGTGCCGCCCGAGGCGATGGAACTGGGTGACCTCATCTCAGAGGGCACGCTCGGGCTCATCGAAGCGATCGAGTCGTTCGACCTCGATCGCGGGTTACGGTTCGAAACCTTTTGCTCCCTGCGGGTCCGCGGGGCGATGCTCGATAGCCTGCGGGCTGGCGACTGGGTGCCGCGGATCGTCCGCAAGAAGCAGGCAGGTTTGAAACGGCTGGTCGATGAGTTCTGGGAGAAGCACGGCCGGCCGCCGCGGCCCGATGAGCTACGCATCAACGGATACAGCGAGCCGCCTCAGGTAGGGAGCCTCGCAAAGACCATCGCGCAGGACCCGAAGCGGATAACGGTCGAAGACGTGCTGTGCGACAGCCGGGTGCCCGACCCGTCCGAGCGGGCTCAGCGGCGGGACATGATGCGGTTGCTCACACGCGGACTGGGAAAAAAGGAGCGTCTCGTGATCCTGCTCTACTACTACGAGCAGGCGTCGATGGCGGAAATCGGCCAGCTGATTGGTATCCACGAGAGCCACGTGAGACAGGTGCACGCGGCTGCTCTGTCGCAGTTACGCTACCGCCTTGGTAACCGCGCCGGGGAGCTCGCGTGAAGGCGCGGCAACTCTGCAAGGGGAGCGGGCGGCTGCTGGCGCACCGTCTTGGGCGGCTCACCGATCGCGACAATCGTGTTGACCGGCGGCCGGGTACGTGCCCGGTGTGCCGGCGGTCATTCACGCTGATGGCGGGCGGCCGGATACCGAAGCACTGAAAGGGGGCGCAGCATGGTTGCTGGCGGCGGGAACGCAGAGAGTCTCACGATAGAGGAGATCGTCACTCGCATCGCGGACGCGCTCGACCGAGATGACGCGAACGCGGCTTGCGACGTCCTGGATTCTGTGTGGGACTGCGACAAAGGTGGCGGCTACGGATTCATCATGAGGCTCGACGGCACTTCGATGCCGTCCCGCGGCTTGGTGGTTGGTACCGTGCACTTCCGCAACCTGCGGCGCGATATTGCCGGGCTCGTCGTTGCGGCGTACGCCGAAGGGAAACAGCGGGTGCAGCGAGAAATACGCACAGCAGCCGGGCTCACGGCCTAACAAGGAGGCGGCATTGTTCCTCTGGCGACAGACGACGGTCGAGGACCTGGCCGCGGGCCGCGCCTCCTGGTGGCAGGGTGCGGTGTGGCTCGGATCCGCCCCGCCCCGCGTCGTGCTCTGCCCGATGCCAGTCAACTGGCTCGTGTACGCCGCGCTGCGATTCTGGCGCGGCCTACGCTGGCCGCGCGCTGGCAAATGGGACCGGATCCGCGACGCCGCGTACTCCGACGGATACCGCGCGGGGTACGCCGCTGGATACCGATTCAGCGGCGCGCTGGCCGCCCCGGCGATCCCCGCCATCATGCCGCTCGCCCGTCCGAAGCCTTTCATGTCGGGGCCGCTGAATACGCTATACGACCCAATGCTGAATTTCCCGCAACAGAAGCGTAAGCGGAGGAAGCGGCGATGAGTGAGCAACTCCTCAACAGGAGTTATCCGTGCCCGAATTGCGGGCGAACGGTCGTGTGGCAACCTACGACAGAGCCGCGGCCCTTCGAACCGCTCGGCGACTCTCACGAGGGATACTGCACGCACTGCGGCCGACGATTCGTCCACGTCGAAGTTGCCAGAGCTGATGGATTCAAGTCGCAAGGGGCAATGATTCCGGCAGCTGGCGAGGCGACTGCATGAGACCGCGCGCACGCCTCCACTGGCCGCTCTGGCTCGTCGAGCTCGCCTGGTACGCGTACGTCACCGCGATCGTGATCGCCTCGATGTTCGTTGCCAGCGGCTGCGCCTGCCCGCCCCGCCGCGCGATCACGCCCAGCGACTATGACGCCTTCTACGGGGCCCCGCCCCGGTAGCATCGCGTCCCGGGCGGCCGTGAAATGGACCGGCGCTCCTATGGGACGAGTTTCGACCGGTTCATGGGGCACGGCCGCCCGCCTTTTCCAATGCCGCCCGAACCAGACACCAAAACGTCTGAACTACCAACGAACGGCAACGGCCGCTCACGCCGCCGCAAGAATCGCGACAACGACAGCATCGTACGCGTTGCCCCACGCGCCACCTTCTTCGACCCCATGCTCGCGTTCATCGGAACCGGGCCGGGCGCCCAGAAACAGGGGCTGCTCGGCTACCGCGACGTCCGAGCGATGTTCGACCAGTGCTCACCCCTCGGCGCAATACGAAACACGCGACTGAACCAGATCGCCGCCCATGCCCTGCGGAACAGGGAAGAGGACGACCAGCGACCCGGCTGGAAAGTCTGCCTGAAAGACGATGAGAAAGAGCCGAGCGACGACGACAAGGCTCGCATCCGCAAGGTCGAAGACTTCTTCGACAATATGTGCGCCGTTCCAGAGGACGCGGACCTGCGCAAGAAGCTGCGGCCCGGAATCGACTACCCCGAATACGACTTCGCCGGGTTCATCACCGCCATCATGCGCGACTCGTTTGAGATCGACGCGCTCTGCTTCGAAAAAGTACGCAAGGTGGACGGCAGCCTGTTTACCCTGTGGCCCGTCGACGGCGCCACGATCAACCGGTTCCTGCCGCGCAAAAAGTTCCCAGGCGACGACCCGCGCACACTCGACGCCGGCGAGGCCCAGGAACTGCTCGGCGACGCGGTGCGCTGGATGGACGATCGCGGCGACGCAGAGACCGAGGCAGCATTCTGCCAGGTGATCGACGGCACGCCCCGCGCGTACTTCGGTCACGAGGACCTCTGCTACCGATACCGAAACGTCCGCACCGACGTGCGATTCGCTGGGTTCGGCTATGCCGAGGCCGAACAGCTCGTCTCGGTGATCACCGGCATCCTCAACGCCGAGCGGTTCAACCTGTCCAACTTCTCGAACGGCCACATTCCCGAGGGCATCCTGCAGCTGGTCGGCAGCTACGACAAGGGCGACCTGGACTCGATGAAGCGCGACTGGCAGGCGTCGGGCCAGGGCGTGATCAACGCGAACCGGCTCGCGATCATCGCCAGCCGGGACGCCAAGGCGGCCGCCTCGTGGATCGCGCTGCGATCCAGCAACCGGGACATGGAGTACCCCAGCTGGCTCGACTTCCTCGTGCGCGTCACGTGCGCCGTCTGCAACATCGCGCCGGAGGAAATTAACTTCCAGGGGTACGGGCAGACAGGGGGCCTGTTCGAGAAGGGGCCCGAAGCCGAGATCAAGCACTCGAAAGACAAGGGCCTCGTCCCGATCCTGCACGGGCTGGCGAAGATCATGACGGGGGTCGTGCAGGAGATGGAGGACGACCTCGAGTTCCGCTTCACCGGCCTCGACGCCGATGATGAGGACGCCAAGGAAGAGCGCATGGTCAAGCGGCTCGGCGCCGGCTACTCGACAGTGAACATGGAACGAGCCATACGCGACGATGACCCAATACCGGCCGAAGAGAAGTGGGGCGACGCGCCGCTCAACCCGATCGCGAACCAGATCTGGCAGGGCGAGCAACAGGCGAAGCAACAGGAACAGATGGCCGGCGAGCCGCCGGCCGAGGGCAGCCCGGACCGAATGAACTTCTTCCGCGCCCCACAGAAGCCAGGCGAGGATCCTGACCAGCAGCCCGGAGACGAGCAGCCACCGGGTGACGAGCAGAAGCCGCCCGGCCAGGACAACATTTCGGCGTCGCAACAGTTCGCGAGGTCGTTCGCCCTGGCCGGATGGAAGGAGGAATGATGGATAGCAGAATGAAACCGTTCGCTTACGTGAAGCAGACGATCGGCGCGTCCGCGTCGCCGCTCGCTGTGCCGAATGGCCCGGTACGCGGCGCGATCATGCGCGTCGAGGGGGCCGACGTGCGATGGAGAATGGATGGCACAGCGCCCACCAGCACGGACGGCATGCCGCTCCTTCAGACGGATGAGTTTTCGCTCCAGTTCGTGGGGGACGTGGACTGGCACGACGCTCTGGTGAATATGCTGTTGATCCGGGCGGCCGGCACGGACGCCACGCTGCACGTCCAGTTTTTCGGCGTCAAATGAAAGAGCCCGACAAACAGTTCGAGCCGCACCCGAACCCGGTCGCCGCGCTCGCCGAGGCCCGGTTCATGCAGGGCATGGCAGCGCGACTCGAGCGACTCCAGCAAGCCGTGGCCAGCGAGCTCGGCATCCCCATCGGGAGACGCGATGATCGCCGAGACGAACCTAGCAGCTGAGGCACGCGAGGCCGTGATGCGTTGCTACCGCGCTGCGCTCGAGGCAGCTGCGGACGACGACAGCCTCACAAAATCGGCCGGCGCGGCCAAGCCGCCCACCAAGGCCGGCATGATGGCCCGGTCGCCGGTAGGCGTGATCGGAAACTTCGAGACCGAGCTGCGGCAACGGATGCTCGACGAGCTCCGGCACCACACCGATCGCGCCGGCACCTCGCACACCCACTTCTGGGAACGCCTCTTCGCCAAGGCCACGCCCGAGGACCTCGCCACCCTGATCCAGGAAGCTATGGAAGCGGCCGACGCGAAGGAGAAGGCCGACAAGGATCAGGAGCTCGAGGAGAAACACGGCATCAAGGGCATAGAGGATCGGCTCGGCGCGGTCGAGGATCACCTGGTCGGCGACGGCGACGGTCGCTTCCCGGGCCCAGAAGATGAGCAAGAGCAGCCGACCGACGTGAACTCGCCGGACACCGGCCGGAACACGGCGGCGCTGCTCAGCCACTACCGCGGCCGGCCGCTCGGCGTCGAGGCGAAGAAGCCGGACGCAGACGAGTGGGCCATGACCACGCCGGATCCGACGAAGCCGGGCGGGGGCCGCGTGACCACATACGGACCGCACGGCGTGACTGCCCAGTCAACGCATGAGGATCCTCATGAGGCGCTCGCGCACATGGCCGCGGCCGGCTACACCGATCCGGATCCGGGCAGCTACAGCGACCATTCGAACGGTCCGGACTGGGACTGGCATCACGCGGCGGCGCGACAGACGTCCGCAGCGAACAAGATGCGTGCCGCGGGGCAGGACAAGGAGGCGACGCAGCATGAGGCGGAGTTCTACGCGCAGCACCCGCACCCGGCCTCTCGCGCAGAACGGAGCAAGTCGAAGGGGAGCGGGAAGAAGCACGCCGCGGAACTGGGCGCCGCGGTGAAGAAGCTGCACAAGGCCCTCGCCGACATGGAGGTCGAGGATGCCACGGCTGCTCCGTGACGGGCTGCTCTGGCTCCTGATGCTGGCCTGCGCTATCATCTCGCTCTGATGGGGAGTTCGCAATGGAGCCGGCTGGATTCAGCGAATCGAATCACGTGCTGGATAGGCCGCAGGGCATGACGCGCGAGCAGTGCGGCGCGCTATCGGTGTTCGTTGGCGAGGCAACGGATGGCGGGCTCAAAGGGGTGCCGGTGGTGATCAGCTGCTGGAAGCTCACTCAAGAAGAGGTTCAAACGCTGATCTCTACGGGACGGATCTGGCTCACCGTGGTCGGAAAATCCATGCCGCCCGTGTCGGTGTCAGTTCACAGCCCGTTTGTGGTTGGGTGAACGTCATGCCGCCGGATACCAAGAAGAAGTCGCACTACGACACGCTGGGCGTGCTGAAAACGGCCAAAGGGCCGGAGATCAAGCGGGCGTACCGGCGCAAGTCGCGTGAGTCGCACCCGGACCTGGGCGGCAGCAATGCAGTCGCGAACCTGTGGAGTGCGTTCATAGATCAGTGCCTGGAGCAGATCACCGCGGCGATCGGGCGACTCGAGCCGCAGCTGACGGCATACGATGCTGCGCTCGCTGAACTGAAGAACTACGAGGCCGCGGATGGGAGCAGCGAGCTGTCGGCGCGAGTCGGCATCGCATTATCCGAAGTCTTCTCAAACGCTTCCACAACAGCCTGGTGACACGGCCGTCGTGTGTCGCTAAGATTGCGTGCGTCACCTTCCTGCACCGGGTGATCCAGACCGGTGCAAGGGGACATCCACGCCAGGGGACGGAGCAGCGAGACCCCGCCCCCTGGCAATTGAACAAAAACCCCGAAGTCTGAAGCCAGGGGTTTACGAAGGCCGCTGACCGGTTCGCCGGCCAGCGGCCGTTTTTTTGGGCCAGCGCAAAAAACACGCACGCGAGCGTTGGGGTATGAGCCCGTGCCCGCGTGCGCGTCGCGGCGGCATCGTAGCAGCTGAGGGGACCAGCTACTACTGAGAGGGTAGAACCTGGGGCGGCGTCGGCGTAACCTGCGGCGTCACCGTCTGAGTCCGCAGCG
>JBGPMX010000072.1:0-12060 GCA_041487215.1 Planctomycetia bacterium
AGGGCGCGCAGTTCGTGCCGGGGCAGTTGGCTGCCAACGACCTGAACCTGCTGACGCCGGGCATCCCTGACGCGGCGCAGGCGTGGCAGATCACGCCGGCCGGCATGCGGATGCTGAAGCGCGAGCGGGTTGCGGGCGCCACCCGTGTGACACTCAGCGAGTTCGATCTCACCGGTGCCGTCGTATTCACCTCCGACACCACTGTGCTCGAGCAGCTGCGCAAGCAGGTGGCGAAGACGGCCCCCATCGCCGCGGTCTGGGCGATGGAGCTGGCCGGCCTGCGGCTGGAAACGGTGCGCGGCGTGAATACCCAGCTGGTGTCCCTCGGTCACGCGCAGCCGGACGCCCCCGCGCTGGTGCAATCGGCCGAGGAGCACCTGGCCGCGGGCCGTGCCGCGCTCGATCGCAACCGGTACGACGCGGCTTACGCGGAGTCTCTGCGCGCGATGCGCGTCCTGCGCATCCTGGAGCGGGCGCACTGGGACCAGGCCGTCGAGAAACTCGGTGTGCCGCAGGCGAGCCCGTTCGCGACCTCGTTCGCGTCGCTCCCTCGCCACTGGATGCTCATGAGCGACGCCCAGGGCGCCTCGTACGGCGAGAACCTGCTCACCAGCGGGGATTTCGAGGACGCGGGGGCGCTCTCCGCTCAGGGCTGGACGCAGCAAATCCAGGCGCCCGAGGGGCTGGACGTGAAGGCCACGCTGTCCGGCAATGTGCCGCACGGCGGAAGCCGTTCGCTGCACATCGAGGTCAGGCCGAACGGACAGAAGGAACCGCCGCCGACGTTCGACGGCCTCACGGCCGCCATCACGAGCTACCCGGTCCCCGTGCAGGCGGGTGACCTGATCCGCATCCGCTTCTGGCTCCGCATCCCGGACAACATCCGCGGCAGCACCGAGGGGGCGATGGTGTACGACTCCATCGGCGGGCCCGCCCTGGCCGTGACCCGCCCGTACGTCACCGAGTGGAAGCAGTACGTGCTCTATCGTCCCGTGCCGCGCAGCCAGCCGCTCATCCTCACCCTGGGATTGTCCGGGATCGGCGAGGTCTACATCGACGACCTCGAGGTTGAGCGCATGGTCGCCAAACCCGCGCTGACGCAGCAGCCCGCGCGGCCGGCGGCGCCTCGGCGCTGAATCAAAGGGGCGGGCACCGCTGCGAACCCAACGGTGTCCCGGTCGGAACCGAGCGTGTACCATCCCACCCATGCTCACAAACCGCACCGAAAGGGCGGGCTGATGAAAAGATCCGTACGGTTTTTGTCCTCATTTTGTGACGCGGATACCCCCCCTTGTCCCCCCCTTCGCAAGGGGGGGAAGGGGGGGTATCCGCTGCCGCGGGCGCAAACGTTTCGTTCGGATGGGTCATCGCCATCCAGTGCGCGGATCCGCTGGAGCGTGCGTGTTTTTCATCAGCGCACCGAAAGGGCGTAGCGGGGTTGCGCCATCGCCCGCCATGCGCACCGGCGCGAACCGGCCGGTTCCCGGCGTCGTACGAACCTCGGTGGCCTCATGCCTGATGTCACGCGTGCGCCTTCTCGCGGTCTGACGCTCCTCAACGGTCTGCTCCTCACCGAGCTCGTCGGCCTCGTCTTCCTGTTTGGTTGTTTCCGCCAGATCGATATGGATATCTGGTGGCACCTGGCGACCGGTCAGCGCATCCTCGCGCGGGGCGAGCTGCCGCGGCACGATTGGTTCACTTACACCGTGCCCGACCACGAGTGGATCGATCTGCACTGGCTTTTCCAGGTCGGCGCTACCGGCCTGTACGCGCTCGGCGGCATGCCGCTGCTCACCCTGGCGTCGGCGTCGCTCGGGGCGGTGGCGGTCGCCGTGCTGCTGGCGGCACGGCCCGTGCGAGGTTCGTGGCCGGTGATCGTCGCGTGCTGGTTTCCTGCCGTGGTGCTGCTCAGCGGCCGTCTCTACGTGCGTCCGGAGATCGTGACGCTGGTCTGCCTGGCGCTCCTTCTCCTGGTGTTGTTCTACGCCGGGCGGCGGCCGCGGTTGCTCTGGCTGCTGGTGCCGCTCGAGATCTTCTGGGTGAACGTGCAGGGGCTGTTCATCCTCGGCCCTATTCTGCTCGCGCTCTACGGCGTGGACGGTGCCTGGCGCGCGCTCTGCGTCGGGCGGTCCGCGATCCTCGGGCGTCGGCTGCTGGTGCTGGCGGCGGTGGTGGCGGCCTGCTTCGTGAACCCGTACGGCCTGAACGGGGTGCTGCTGCCGTGGGAGCTGTTCCGCAAGATGTCGTGGGACGCCGCATTTTACGGTGCCCACATCGCGGAGCTCGAGAGCATCCCAGCGTTCCTCGCCCGCACGGGCTATGTCCAGATGTACCTGCTGACGCACCTCGGGCTGCTCGTGCTGGGCGGCGTGAGTTTCGTGCTGGCCTGGAGCCGCCGCCGTTTCGATCTGTTCCGCCTGCTCGCCTTTGCCGCTTTCGGCTGGCTGGGGCTCCAGGCGACGCGGAACTCCGGCCAGTTTGCGCTCGTCGCGGGCGCGGTGACGGCGTGGAACTGCGCCGACTGGTCTTGCGACCGCGCGGTCCGTGCCGGCGTGGCGCGGCTGGGCCGCTCGGTTTTGGCAGCGCTGCTGGCGCTGGCCATCGTGGCCGTGGCGAGCGGGTGGTTCTACCGAGCGGCCGGCGAAGGGCGGCTGGTGGGGCTGGGTGAGCAGCCGTTCTGGCACGCGCACGATGCGGCACGGTTCGCTCGGCGGCCGGGCATGCCGGGGCACGTGATTGCCTACCACCTGGGGCAGGCGGCGCTGGTGGAGTTTCACATGCGGGACGACCAGCGCGTGTTCTGCGATCCGCGGCTCGAGGTGATGAGTCGCGAACTGCTCGAGCGCTACGAGGCGATCCAGAACGCGGCGGCGCGCGGCGACCCGGCGTTCGACACGCTGCTGGGCGCGGCCGAAGCGCCGGCGATACTCACGGATCACCGCGTGTGCTTCGCGATGGAGGCCACGCTACTCGCGAGCTCGCGCTGGCGCTGCGCGTTCTTCGACCCGGTCGCGGCCGTGTTCCTGCGCGACGACGCGTCCGCGCGGGCGGACGCTCCGGCAGTCGATTTTGCCGCGCGGCATTTCAGCCACGACGCCGGGGCGGAGCGGGCCGCCGGCCCGGCGGCGGTGTGGCCCTGGGGCGGTGCGGAGCCGGACGCGGGGTTCATCGAGGCCGAGGCGCTGGTGCGGGTGGCGCGCCGCCTGCAGGAGAGCGGCGCCGCCCGCTCGCGTCGGGTGCCCGCCCTGCTGCTGCTGGCGCTCGACCGCGCCTGCGCCGGCAGCGCACGCCACCCGGCTGCGGCTGACGGCCGCCGAGTGCTCGGGCAGACCTTCTTCCACTTCGCTTCGGACCCGACCGTTTCCGTCCGCGCCTCCTCCGCCGAGCCGGCCGGTTGGGATCCGATGGCCATGCTCGACAGCGCCCGCGCCCGCTACTGGCTCGAGCGAACGCTGGACGCGGCACCGAACGATTTCGTCGCGCTCGGCTACCTCTTCCAGCTGGCCCTGCTCGAGCGGGATGTAACGGCGGCACGCGACATTGCCGGCCGGCTGCGTGCCCGCGGAGCGCACAGCCCGAGCCAGCGCGAGGTGTTGGCCGCCATTCTGCGGGAGGCCGAGCGTTTCGCGGCGGCGCAGGCGAGCGACGGCACCGCGCGGGACGGCGCCGCAGCGGCGCCGAACAATCTCGAGGAGTTACGCCGCCGCACCGAACGGGAAGTCGCACAGGCCCGGCCCGATCGCGCGATGGGCACGTTCCGGCTCTTCCTGGGAACCCACGGGAAACTCCCCTGGCTGCTCGCCGATCGCTACGCGAGCCTATTGTTGCGCGCGGGGGACCCCGAGCGGGCACGGGGCGTGTGGAGCGATCAGGTGACGGGCGATTATGACCGGGCGACCGAGCGCGAACGCGTGGCGAGCACCTACCACGTGGAGGGAAAGCTGGACTTGGCCATCGAGAACTATCGCGCCGCTCTGCGATACGCGCCCACGCACACCCCCGCCGCCTGGGGACTCACGCGCGCGTACCTTGAGACGGGTGACGCGGCCGCGGTCGTCCGCGAGTGCGACTGGGCGCTGGCGCACCACGAGCTCGCACCGGGCGTGCGAACGGTGTTCCAGGCCATGGCCGACCTCGCGCGGCCGTACGCGCCGCCCGATGCGGTCGTCGGTGGATCAGCGATCGGTGATCGGTGATCGGTCGCTTTCCAAACCACAGGCGACAAACGGTCATCCTGGGCGGAGCGAGGCACGAGCGCAGCGAAGGATCTGGGCGCTTCCTTAGGGTGCGGTCCCCTCGCCCCCGCGCTCATGGCTCATGCGGGGGAGAGGGCACAGTGAGTGGAAGGTTGTCATCCTGAGCGAAGCGAGGCACGAGCAAAGCGAAGGATCTGGGCGCACCCCACAGACTGCCGTGGCCGTTCTGCCTCAACGCGCGCCGCTCAGCCGAGGCAGGCCAAGCTCGTCGCGCACTCGATTCGCCTCGTCCGCTGTCACGTCGTAGATCAAGATGGAATAACCCGCCTTGGCGACCGGCGTGAGGAGCCGGAAAAAACCGAAGGCTTGTTCGTCCGCGGCCCATAGATTGCCCGCCTGATCCCGCACGCGAAACGGTAGCCCCTGCAACAGGTTCACGCTCACCGCGAAGAGACCCGGTCGCGGTCCTTCACTCAGTTCGAGCTCATCCGAGATCCGCGCACGCAGTGCAGGGTAGTCGTTTACCGTGAGGTCGGGGCGCCGCGGTAACTCGGACCGGAGCCACGCCACGATCTCGTTCTCGTGCGCGGTCATCCACTCCCGCCGCAACGCGGCGAATCGCCCCTCTTCCTGGGTGCCGACCAGGTGCATCATGCCAAGCCGCAGCGGGGGAGCAAGCTGCCAGAAAAGTGGGCGTCCCTGACGGGCGAGGATCGACGGATCGACGTTCCCGAAGTACGCCAGGCCGACGCGTTGCCCCGGCCGATGGTCGCGCATCCACTCTTCGAGTCTGCGCAGGTCTTGGCCCCAATCGAGGTTCGAATCGATCAGGTAACGGCGGCCCTTGTCCGGCCCGCCGGCCAGTTCGTTGAAGTAAGCGAGCTCGTGCGGATGGAACGCCAGGCATTCGCCCGCGTTCCAGACCAGGCCGGTGAGCGCCAGCGCGAGAGCGACCGGGCGCGCCCATCGGTTATGCACCGCGCCGGATGGCTTCGAAGCATCGAACCAGGCGCCGACTCGACCCACCCAGACGAACCAGAAGGGAAATGCCGGCAGGACGTAGCGCACGCCGAGATTGATGTTCGTGCCGAAGCTCATGACGGCCAGGAACAAGAGCGGCGGGACGAGCACCATCCCGGCGTCGGCCCAGCCTGCGCGCGGCGCGGGGCCGGCCCGGCGCGGCAGGAACGCGGCCAGAGAGACGAGCCAGGTGCCGAGCGGCACCTTGAGCGCCAGCGCTACCAGGTAGTACCACCACCAACCGCTGCGTCGGATCTCGCCGCAGAGATAGACCGGGTACCCCCCCTCCGATTCCAGCTTCTGCTCGTCGAACCCTTCCAGGTAGTGTCGCGGCAGCGGCATCGGCAGCGATGCCAGCCAGGTGTTGAAGAAGCGGTTCTGCCGCTCCAGATACACCTGACGCAGCGGGTGCCGGTCAGCGCCCGGCGGCAGGGGGGTGCCCGGCTGGCGCGGCCGGGTGAGGGCGCGGCTCAGAAAGGGAAAACGGCCGAGCCGCTCCCCTGTCCCCTCGAACGCGTACCCGAGATTAATGACTGCAATGCTCACCAGGACCGTGGTGAGGAGCTGGAACAGCTGGCGCGCCACGGGCACCGACCGAGCACATGCGCCGATCGCTGCTCCGTGCGACGCGCCATTCTTGCTTCCGCTCCGGGTGCTGACGCCTATGCCCCTCGGCCGATACCCCTCCTTGTCCCCCCCTTGGCAAGGGGGGGAAGGGGGGGTATCAGCCGACGATTCCGCCGAGGTCAGGTGTCCGGCCGTCGGCGAGGCCCCCCTGCGGCCCGGTTGCAAGGACAAGAGCCGGGCCTCCGTGAGGAGCCGGACGAGCCAGAGGAGCGGCCAGAGGACGTAGAGCACGAGCATGCTGAACTTGGCGAGCTCGGCGAAACCCAGAAGCACTCCGGTGGCGAGCGCGGCAGGCCAGCCGGGGCGGCGCAACCAGCGCCAGAACGCGTAGGTGGCGACGAAGCCGAGCGCGGCTCCGCCGATGTCGCTGGTGACCAGCCCGGCGTGCGCAATGACGTTGGGACAGAAGGCCCAGAGCGCGAGTGCCACCAGCCCGCCCGACGGTCCGAACAGCTCGCGCGCCCAGAGAAAGATGACCACGCCGGCCACGATGGAGAGTGCGGCGGTCGGCAGCCGCGCCACCGAATAGATCCGGTGATAATCGGCCGCGTTGGCGTACATGAACTCCCAGCCGAACGCCCAGGGGCTGAGCGGCCTGCCGCTCCTGCGGTTCGACTCCCAGCTCTTGGAGAAATCGACCACCGGGCGCTGGGTCTCGGCGGCGAGCGCGGCGAGCAGCTTCACGAGGGGCGGGTTGTGGTGGTAGATCTCGAAGCTGCCGGTGCGGAGATACGCGATGCCGGCGGGCAGATGTCCCACCTCGTCGACCGTCACCGACTCGCGCCGCGCCGTGTCGATCACCAGCGTGGCGTGTACGACCAGGAGAACGGCAGCCACGGCTTCGGGCCAGCGCGCGCGGCGGGCTGCCGCGGGCGTGCCGGGGGCTCGAGCGGTGTCAACCATCGCACCTCTTCCTACGCTGCCGGGTGCTTCAAAGTACTTCACAAAACGCCCGGCAGGCCGAAGTTCCTCGGCTCGGACTCGAGCGGCGACGTGAAGCACACTCCCCACTCCATCCGCGGCGAATTCTCTCTGTCAAGTGGGTCCATTGTACAAGTTGTGTTTCGCGGGCCCTTCGACGCACTTAGGTTCACCGCTCACCACGGCAGCGCGCGGCCCAGGCCGGCTTCTCGGGCACGCTCGAGCACGCGCGCGGCGACGGACAGGTCTTCGATCGCGACTCCCAGGGATTTGAACAGCGTGATGCTCTCGGGCGTCGGCCGCCCCGTCTGCTTCCCCACCACCAGCTCGGCCAGCTCGTGAACCTGCGACCAGTGCAGCCTGCCCTGCTCGAGGGCGGCCACGAGATCGCCCGCTTCGAACTGCCCCTGCTCGATCGAGTCGATCACGATGGTGTCGGCGCGGGCGACCGCGTCCGCGTCCAGCTCGGCGCGCGTCAGCGCGTTGGAGCCGATCGCATTGATATGCGCGCCGGCGCTGAGCCAGCGGCCGAGCAGCACGGGCACCGCCGAGTTCGTGGCGGTGACGAGGATGTCCATGTCCATCGCCGCCTGCTCGGGGCGGTGCACGGGGACCACGCGAATTCCGCACCGCTCGCTCATCTCGCGGGCGAACCGTGCGCGGTGCTGCTCGCGCGAGCTGTACACGCGGGCTTCGCTGATGGGTCGTACGGCGCACATGGCCTCGAGCTGCGTGCGCGCCTGCTTGCCGCTGCCGAACACGCCGACAACGGTGGCGTCGGGCCGGGCCATGCACTGCGTGGCCAGGCCGCTCGCCGCGCCCGTTCGGACCTGGCCAAGCCAGTCGGCTTCGATCACCGCGGTCATCTCGCCGCTCGAACCGTCATAGAGGAAGATGTGGAACTGGGCGCCGTGGCGCGTGGTCGTGTACAGCTTGGCTCCCAGCGCCCCGTACGCGGCCGAGCCGGCCGACATGGTGTGCAGCATGGCCTGTGGCGTGCGCACGCGGCGGCGAGGCAGCTGCGTCGCGTCCCCCTCGGCCAGGCGACGGAATGCGTCCTCCAGCGTGTCGATGGCCATGCGCATCGTGAGCACGCGGCGCACGTCGGCTTCGGTCAGGAAGAGTGTCGGCATGGCGCTGCGACCCGCTAACCGGATACGAGCTTGGAGATGGATTTGAACTCGGGGCGGAGCGCCCGGTACAGGCTACCGTAGATCGGGTAGGCGCGGTTGTACAGGGTCACGGATCGGCGGTCGGGCGCGGTCTCGCTCACGACCTGGATGGTCGCGTCACACGCCTCGGCGACGTTGCGGTACGCCCCGGTGCCGACCATGGCCAGCAGCGCCGCGCCGTAGGCCGGGCCCTCTTCGGCGTTGAGCGTGGCCACCTTCTGCCCGAAGATGTCCGCCTGGATCTGCCGCCAGAACGGGCTGCGCGCGCCGCCGCCGGACAGGCGGATCTGACGCACCGGGATGCCCAAGGACTTGATGATCTCCAGGCTGTCCCGCAACGCGAAGGCGGCTCCCTCCATGACGGAGCGAGCGAGGTGCGCGCGGCCGTGCCGCACGCTCAGGCCCACCCACGCTCCCTTCGCGTCCGGGTCGGCGTGCGGCGTTCGCTCTCCGGTGAGGTACGGCAGGAAGAAGAGCCCCTCGCTGCCGGTGGGGGCTTCGGCGGCCAGGGCGGTGAGCAGCTGGTACGCATCGACGTTAAGCCGTTGCGCCTCAAGCACCTCGGGCATGCCCAGGTGGTTGCGGAACCATTGGAAGCTGCCGCCCGCGGCCAGCACGACTCCCATGACGTGCCACTTGCCGCGCACCGCGTGGCAGAATGTGTGCAGGCGTCCGTCGGGATCGGTGGCCATCTTATCGGAGAAGGCGAAAACGACGCCGCTGGTACCCATGGTGGCTGAAATGACCCCGGGCTTGACGGTGCCGCTGCCGATCGCGCCGGCCGCCTGGTCTCCGCCCCCGCCCACGACGGGTGTACCGGCGGGCACGCCGAGCTCGGTGGCCGCGGCCGCCGACACTTTGGCGGACACCTCTTCCGATTCGAAACACGGCGGGAGCAGATCCGCGTCGAGCTCGAGCTTCTCGAGCAGCCGCTTGGACCACGCGCGTTTGGCGACGTCGAACAGTAGCGTGCCCGACGCGTCGCTCACCTCGGTGGCGAACTGCCCGGTCATGCGGTAGCGCACGTAATCTTTGGGGAGCAGGATTTTGCGCGTGCGATCGAAGTGGCGCGGCTCGTTCTGCCGCAACCAGAGGATCTTCGGCGCGGTGAAGCCTGTGAGGGCGGGGTTGGCCACCATGCGGAGGATGGCCTTGCGCCCGCCAGCGCGCTCTTCGATCTCGGCGCACTGCGCTCCCGTGCGCTGGTCGTTCCAGAGGATTGCCGGCCGGATGACCTCGCCGGATTTGTCGAGAAAAACCGAGCCGTGCATCTGCCCGCTGAGGCCGATGCCAGCCACCTTGCCCTGCTCGCGTGCCTGCCGGGAGCGTTCGACTCGGGCCATGGCGGCGCGCACGCTCTGCACAGTGGCCTGCCACCACTCGACGGGATCCTGCTCCGACCAGCCGGGGTGGGGATGATGCGAGCTATGCGGGGCGGTCGCGCCGGCGAGGATCTTGCCGTCATGGTCGCACACGAGGGCGCGCGTCGCCGACGTGCCGACATCGATGCCCAGGTAAAGAGCCATTCAGGTCCTTCGGGTAAGGGGCGGGCGGATTGTAATGCGGGGCTCCGGAAGCCGCAACAAAATGGTCGGGATCCGGCTGCCGCTCCAAACATGCACGACCGGTTGACTTACGCTTGCCGCGCTTTTTGTCCCGTCCTATAATGCGCGCTCCGGCTTCTCCGCGCCCGAACCTCCGTCCGGTGCGGGCACCACGGATTGCTTGTGCTGCCCGCGCCGCGACTCGCGCCGGCCCTCCGCTCGTCTGTGCGGGCGCGACGGATCAGGATTCAAGGAAGTCCTTTCCATGAAAAGTGACCGCCGCCACGAACTCGAGCACAACACGCTGGCCGATTGGATCGGTGCCGGGGCGGCGCGATATCGCGAGTACCTGCCGACCATCGGGGTGGCGGGCATCGCCGTCATCGCCCTGGTGCTGGCGCTGGTGTTCTGGAGCGGGCGATCGGGCACGTCGGCCGCGCACGCCTGGCAAGAGTTCTTCAACGCCGACGATCCCGCCCAGCTCAAGAGTATCGCGGACCGCTACCAGGGGAGCGAAGTCGCTCTCTGGGCACGGCTCGACCTGGCCGACGCGTACACCTTCGAGGCATCGCGCAAGCTCGCGACCGACCGGGACACAGCGCTCGCCCGGCTGCGCGAGGCGGAGCAGATCTACGCCGACGTGCTCAAGTCGGATGCGTCCCACTCGGCCAAGATGCGCACCGAGGTGGTCCGACGCGCCGCTCTCCCGGAGGCGAAGATCTGGGAGATCATGGGGGACCGCGCCCAGGCGATCGATCACTATCGAGCGATCGCCGATCAGTACGCGGCGATCGCGCCGGACGTGGCGGCCGAGGCGCGGAGTCGAGCCGCCGACCTCGAGACGCCCGAGGCGGCCGATTTCTACCAGTGGCTCGCGCAGTACAAGCCGCCCGCGGCGCAAACCCCGCTGCCCCCGAACGCGGATGATCTCTTCCCGCCGCTTCCGGATAAGGACGAGCCGGCGGGAACCAGCGGCGACAAACCCGGCGAGCCCGCGAACACCCAGGCAGAGAAGCCGTCCCACGGCACGCCGGCCGCCGCAGCCAACAAGGCGGCGGAAAACAAGGACGCGGCGGATGACGCGGGCACGGCCACCAAGCCGCCGGACCCGCCCGCCGACGCGAAGCCCGCGCCGCCGGAGAAGGAAGACGAGACCGAGAAGCCCGCCGCGGCGGCTCCCGCCAGCCCTCAATAAGCCCCTTTCTATGACCGATACCGATGCTCGTGCCCCCGCCGCTCCCGCAGCGCCCGCTGCGGAAGACGTGCGAGCTGGCTCGAGTGATCCGATCGACCAAAACCCGCCGCACGCGACCGCGGACGCCCCGGCTTCACCCCCCCGTAACGCGGCACGGCCGGTCGAGCCGGCCAGCGATGAGACCGGCGAGCCGGTCGTCGGCAGACCCTCGACGGATCCCCGCGGCGCCATCCAGTTCGATTTCACCGTCAAACGCTCCTTAGAGGGAAAACGCATCGATCAGTACCTGGTCGACCGCTTCCCGGACTACAGCCGCAGCGTCATCCAGAAGGTCATCGAGGCCAGCGCTGTAACGGTGAACGGACGCGACACCAAGTCCAGCTACCAGGTCAAGAAGGGGGACCACATCCGCGTCTGGCTTCCGGATCTGACCGGCGATGTGCCCGAGCCGGAAGCGATCCCGCTCGACATCATCTACGAGGACGACTTCTTCCTGGTCGTGAACAAGCCCCCCGGCATGGTCGTGCACCCGGCCAAGGGGCACTGGCGTGGCACGCTGGTCAACGCACTCCAGTACCACTTCGAACAGCTCAGCACGGTCGCGGGGGCACACCGGCCCGGCATCGTGCACCGCATTGATCGGGATACCAGCGGCCTGATCATCGTCGCCAAGGACGACATGGCGCATGCGAACCTCGCCGCACAGTTCGAGCGACGGTCGGTGCGCAAGGAGTACGTGGCCATCACCAGCGGCGTGCTCGATCGTGACAGCGACTTCATCGAGCGGGCGCTGGGGCCGCACCCCACGCACCGCGAGAAGATGGCGATCCGGGCCACCGAGGACGGCGGCAAGGAGGCGGTTAGCTACTACGAGGTGCTCGAGCGATTCCATGGCTTCACGCACGTGCGCGTCTATCCGAAGACCGGACGAACTCACCAGATCCGCGTGCACCTGGCCCACGTCGGTTGTCCGATTCTGGCCGATCACGCATACGGCGGGCGGCGATCTTTGTGGCTGGGCGAGGTGGTGCCGCCGGGCGGCACCACGCAGAACCGCGTCCTTATCGAGCGGCAGGCGCTGCACGCGCACCGCATCTGGCTCGAGCACCCACGTATCCGGGAGCCGATGGAGTTCGTGGCCCCGCTGCCCCAAGATTTCCAGCAGACGCTGGACGCGCTGCGGCAGTTCCGGCGCCTCTAACGGGGAGAGTTTCAGGAGGCAGGGGGCAGGGGGCAGGGGGCAGGCGCCAAGAGTCAGCAGTCACACGCGGTCCCCTCGCCCCCGCGCTCATGGATCACGCGCAGGACAGGGCACAGTGAGTGGCAGGTTGTCATCCTGAGCCAAGCGAGGAACGAGCCAAGCGAAGGATCTCGCTGCTTCCTTA
>JBGPMX010000073.1:0-11929 GCA_041487215.1 Planctomycetia bacterium
GCCGCGCCGCGTCGGTCGATCGCAGCGCCAGATCATAATCCCACCGGTCTGCGAAGCCGTCCCGCACGCCGTGCTCAAGGAGCAACGACCGACGCCAGAACGCCAGGCGGAGCACGTACGGCTGGGCCAGCAGCAGCTCCGGGGACCAGCCCGGCTTGTAGAACGGAGCGAACAGGCAATCGTCGTCGTCGATCGTGTCTTCGTCCGAGTAGACAAGCTCCGCATCCGGACGCGACGCGATCGTCTCGGCGGCTGTGACCAGAGCATCCGGGGCGAGCGCATCCCCGCCGCGAACGAAGGCGACGAACGCAGCGGTGGACTGCGCGATCGCTCGACCGAGCGTGGCGGCGATCTTGCCGGCACCCCGGTGGTAGTGCACGGGGATTGCCGCCACCCCGCCCAGCTCGTCCGCCAGCACGCGCGGCACGGGCAGCGCGCGGGGGCCGTGGTCGACCACCACGAACTCCCAGTTGCGGTACACCTGTTCATTCAGGGACCTGAACGTCCGCCGCAGCCGCGCCTCCGACACGCGCTCGACCAGAACCATCACGCTCAGACACGGCGGCGCCGGGAGCAGCGCCAGGCGCGTGCGGAGTAGCGACTGGTCTACATTGCCGAACGACGGTCGCGGCATGCGGACCACGGGGGGCAAGTCAGCGGCCGGCAGCGTGGGCTCGAGCACCCCGGCACTCAGGAGACGCCGGTGGTCCGCACGCACCCGGAGCAAGGCGCGCCACGCTCCCTTGCAGAGCAGACTGCGGGCGAGTCGCCGGACCGCAAAGCTCGGCAAGCTCGGGCGCTCCGAATGGGCCAGGGACACCAGCACGGGCTTGAGCACATGCACGCGTCCCGTAACATCCCGGAACTCGACGGCGAGCCGCACCGTACGGCCGCGGTAGGCGGCCAGATCGGCATCGGCGTAAAAACTGCGAGCGGTGGCGGGAAACGCCGGGTGCGCGCGCAGAACATCGGGCCGGTCCCCAGCGATCGTAACCGGGGCCAGCGCCCGGCCGTCGGCAAGTACCACCGCCTGGTCGATCGGTTCACGGGAGAGCACCCAGCCGGCGAGGCTCAGGCGGGTCCGAGCCAGCAGCGTCCCGGAAACAGGCGTCTTCAAGCATGCGAGGATCGCGGATTCGCTCATCCGTAGCTTCCCGTTCACGGCTTGGTCTGTCCATTCTTGTTTGGTGGGCTGTCCCCCTGAGCACAGCAAGCGATCCCTCACCCGGACCAAGATCCTTCGCTCCGCTCGTGCCTCGCTTTGCTCAGGATGACAGATCCCGCGGCGCCCGGAAGTGGATCGCAGAAGCCCACCCCGGGGAATCCTTCGCTCCGCTCGTGCCTCGCTCCGCTCCGGATGACAGCCGGTGTCACACTTTGAAGAATGGACAGACCACTAGCGCGAGGCCAGTAGCGTCAGCCGAGGCCCGTTGCGCTCGACGCGATCGTCCAGCACATCGAGCGATCCGAAACCGACGTCCTTCAGCAGCTCGAGCAGCGCATCGCGGCGGAGCCACCGCGCCGTCGGCTCGACCCCCGAGAACGCGTCGTCCCACGCGCCGTCCCGATGCGCGGAGGCCGCGTAGCTCTTGCCGCCGTGACGGATGTCCGAGCGTTCGTAGCGCGAACTGTCGTCGGCGTAGTGCGTGTCCAGCAGAAGCTGATCGCCCAGCGGCGCAATCCGCGCGAGGTGCTCGACGGGATCGGCAAGGTGGTAGAGCACGCCGACATGAAACAGGATGTCGAAGCGCCCGAAGCCACCGTCCACCTCCCGCACGTCCTTGAGGAGCAGCCGGACGTTACGCACTTCGTGCACGAACAGGCGCACCAGCGCGCAGGCGATGTTCTTGGGACGCACCTCAAGCGCCACGACCTCCTTGCAGAGCCCGGCAAGCTGTACGGTGTGCGTCCCCTCGCAACAGCCAAACTCGAGGATCGTCTTGCCCGCGGGCTGGCACCGCTCGGCGACCGCTCGCACGCGCGTGTCGGTCGCCTCGGGGATCCTGCCCCGCTTACCGGCAACTCCCAGCACCCGACCATCAGGGAGTTTGAGGCCGGTCCTCCAGTCCAGCGCGCTCTGGAAATCATTCAGCTGCTGGTCATTGAGTGCGATCATCGTCCCCTCGGTCGAGTTGACTGCACCATACGACAACGGCTGATACCCCCCCTTCCCCCCCTTGCTAAGGGGGGGAAGGGGGGGTATCAGCGGTCCGGTCATGCAACCCCACTTCTGGGCGGCCCCTTACCCGATGCGCCGCACGAGGAACGCGTCCATGTTCTGGTAGCCGCGTTCCGTGTAGCTCTCGACGGTGAAAAGCCCTGCGAGCAACCCGGCGGTATAGCTCTGGCTGACGAAGGCGGCGTCCTTGTAGTGCCCCTCGTGCCGCACGTAGGTGCAGCCTTGCTCGCGAAACTCCCGCCGGTTGCCTTCCGCGACGGCGGCCGACGCGTCGGCGAGGATGGACGGTCCCTGCGTGGTGAGGTACGCCGTTCCGCCGGGCGTCAGCACGCGGTGCAGCTCGGCGAACCAATCGCGGTGCTTGGCCGGGTGAATGTGAGTCAGGACGCTGAAGGCGAAGACGCCCGCAAAGGTGCCGGCGGCGTACGGAAGCGGCGGGCTGTCGCCGCAGACCGCCACGTTGGGGACGCCGTTGGCGGCCAGCCACGCGATGGCCTCGGCGTCGACGTCACAGCCGTGGTAGTGCGCGCGCCAGGCGGGCGAGCGCTGGAGCCAGCGCAGGGTGCGGCCGCAGCCGCAGCCCCAGTCGAGGATCGGGGCCGGCGGCGCGTCGCCGAAGACCCCCAGCACACGCTCGGACGAGTTCAGCCCCTGCCACCAGAAGTTCGCGTCCGACGTGCGGGTGCCGACGTGAAGGCGCAGCGACTCCGGTGGCATCGGCAGCGGCGCGAAGTACTTGTGGGTCACCTTGCGGATCACGCCGGCGAGCTGCGTGATCTCGCGCTTCGCGCTTTCGAGCTCGCTCCGAAGCGCGCCGAGCTCTTCCAGGCGCCGTGCGCGGTCGTCGAGCCGCGCCCGCTGATCGGCCAGGGTCCGCTCGAGCGATGCCACCTCTGCGGCGAGGTCATCGCGAGTGCGATGAGGTCCGAACATGACTGTCCTCGAACGGCGTAGTTGGATCACGAGTGTAGGCGCGCCTTTGCGATGCCCGCTCGAGCGCTTCAGAGAAACGCTGCTACGTGCCTGGTCCCGCTCCGAATGACAACCGCCCGTTCCCCGTGACTCGACGGACCCTCAGTTGCCGGCGCCGCGCACGGCCTTTCTTACCAGCCCGATGGGCTTGGTCACCACACGGCCCAGCTTCCAGGTCCACGAGCACTGCAGCCGGGCGATGTGGCTCTCGAGCTGGTGCGCGTGGTCCAGCGCGATCCTGAGCTGTTTCTTGCTCTGGGCGGCCTGGTCTTGCGCGGCGGCCAGCTGTTGGCGCAGCGCTTCGAGCGCGGCGGCGGGCCGGGTGCGCTGCGACGGCGCACGGGACAGGCAGTCGGCGAGCGACCGCTTGACATACCCTGCCGCAATGGCCTCCTCGACCCGCTCGGGCGGGACCGTGCCCGCTTGCACCGCCTCGCGGTAGCCCGCCATCCAGGTCTCCGCCAGCGGGTTCTCGTCGTTCTTCCACGGCTGCGTCGGCACCACGGTGTAGTGCACGAGCTTGGTCCGGCCCGGCCGGTACGTCTCCAGCGAGTTCCAGTCCGGCGGGATGGTGTCGCCAATCTCGTGAGGCGGCAGGATGCAGAGCTCGGTCATGAGCTGTTTGTAGTCGTAGCGCCCCTCGTCCAGGCCCCGCACAATGGCGTCGACGTCCCAGGGGAGCTGCGCGCAGTCGAGCAGCATCACGCTCATCTGCCGCCCCGGCGTGAAGTGCGCCTTGCCGTCCTTCCAGGCGGCGGGCACGTCGTTCTGCACCGTGCAGAGCACCTTGTGCGGACCGAACGGGATGCGCCAGAGCTCGGCGATGTCGGCAAACACCTGCATGTCGGCGTCCAGGTAGAGCGCGCGGCCGCGGTAGCCGCAAAGCCGCGGGATCAAGAAGCGGTAGAACGAGAAACCGGTGCGGGCCTGGTTCTTCTTGTCGCGCGGCGTCGGCACCGGCAGATCACGCATCGGGCAGAATTCGACCGGGCCGGTGGCGTGCTTGCGGATCGAGTGCTCGAGCACGTGCGTGGCGACCGCCTGCGAGGCGTCGCTGCCCACGAAGACGCGCATCGGCTCAGCCAGCGGGGCGTAATCCATACCGTTCTCCTGGATGATCCGCTGCATCTCGCGGAACTGGACGTCGAAGCTGGTGTGCCCGTTCGCCAGCATGGTCACCTGCTCGAGATCGCTGAAGGCGACGCTGTAGCCCCGGCCGCCGTCGATGCCCAGCGATCGGACGGTGCGCACTCCCACCCGCGCCAACAGCGCCAGCGCCGCCTCGGCGCTGAAGAACTTGACGCGGATGACCGGGGAGTCGCCGACCGCGTCGCCGGTCGAGAGGTTGTACCAGACGAGCCGTCCCTGGGCGTCGAGCTCGCGGAGCACGGGCATCGTGCGTACGAAGTCTTCGAGCCCCTGCGCACCTGGCCGGAATCCGACGTGCGGCCGCCGCGGCATGATCAGCCAGCGGCAATGGGTGAGCAGCCGCTCGGCGCAGGCTGCCACCACGTCGATGTCGATGGCGTGCGCGACCTCAACCGGCAGCTCGCGAACGACGTGATTGAGTGCGAAGAGGTTGTACGCGGAGAGATCAAACTCGCGGTGCCGTGCGAAGCTCGGCCCCTTGCCCAGCACGAGCCACGGCTTATCGGGCAGCCCGTGCCTGTGAGCCCAATCCATCAGCTCGATCATCCGCCGCCTCCCGCCGCCTCCCGCCGCCGCCGGCGCGCAACGCGAACCCGTGATTGCGCACCACCCGGACGCCCTGTACCGCATCGCCCATCGCCCGCGCAACGGGGCACGAGATAATGCGGTTTCGGCAGGTTTTGTCAACGCGAAGAGAGTTGGGTACTTGGTCAGTTTGGCTGATACCCCCCCTTCCCCCCCTTGCGAAGGGGGGGACAAGGGTGGGGCCGTTCCTCAAACTGACCCAGTACCGAGAGTTGGCTTGCGGCTTTTCGCAGTCCGCATTACAAGTACCCCCCTTATGCCGCCGGATTTATCGGTCGTCATCGCCTGTTACCGCATGGCTGGGCAGATCGGCAACACGCTGCGCTCGCTTCTGCCCCCCTACCAGCAGCACGTACTAGCGCGGGACTACGAAATTCTGCTCGTCGACAACGGATCGCCCGAGCCGCTTGCCGACGAGGTCTGGCAGATCGCTGAGAACATCCGCTACACCTACGTCCTGCCGGAGCTGGCGCGGCCCAGCCCGGCGGCGGCGATCAACGCCGCGGTGGCCCGTGCGCGAGGATCCATCGTTGGCGTGATGATCGACGGCGCCCGCATGGTAACCCCGGGCGTGCTCTACTGGGGGCAGCGGCTCGCGCGCACGGCGCCCCGCGCAGCAGTCGATGTGCGGGGATGGCACCTGGGCTTTCAGCGGCAGAACGACAGCATCCGCGACGGGTACGGGCCGGAGGCCGAACGGCGGCTGCTCGCCAGCGTGCGCTGGCCCGAGAACGGATACCGGCTGTTCCAGATCGCTGCCCCCACCTTTCACACCCGGTTCGGCTTCTCGGGCCGGGCCAACGAATCGAACTGCGTGTTCCTCGCGCGCGAGCTGTTCCAGGCCATCGGCGGACTCGATGAGAGGTACAGCTACCCGGGCGGCGGGGTGGTGAACCTGGATTTCTTCTGGCGGGTCGTCACGGCGGCGCAGCCCGTCTTTACGCTCTTAGGCGAGGGAAACTTTCACCAGGTGCACGGCGGGGCAGCGACCGGGCTCACGCGCGCGGAGCTCGCGCGCGCCGACGTGGAATGGTGGGCCGAGTACGAACGGCTCAGCCGGCCCCGCACGCCAGTCCCGCCGTACGACCCCATTTTAGCCGGGCACATCCCACGCGAGGCGCAGCCCTGGATGATGGCCGAAGCCGCCTAGCACCTCCCTCTTGCGTCGACGGACGGGCAAGAGGATGTCATCCTGAACGCAGCGAGGCACGAGTGGAGTGAAGGATCTGCGCGCCAGAGAAGAGACCGTCGGGGCCATGGCCTAACCATGGCCTAACCGATGAATCATCCGGGCGGACGATCCGCGCAAGGAGTGCCGCTGATGCGACCGCACGTTCGTGCTTTCTTCGAGATCTGTGCGCGGGTGCTCGACTGCCCCGAACCGATCGTCGAAATCGGCTCGTACCGTGTCCCCGGCCAGGAGGCGATCGCCGACCTGCGGCCGGTCTTCCGCGGCAAGCACTACACCGGCTGCGACATGCGGCCCGGACCGGGCGTGGATCGCATCGAAGACCTGCACGCGCTGAGCTTCCGCGACGTCGACGTAGGGACCTTCCTGCTCGCCGACACGCTCGAGCACGTCGCCGACCCGCTGCGCGCCATGAGCGAGTTGCACCGCGCCTTGCGGCGCGACGGGCTGGTCCTCTTCACCTCGGTCATGCACTTCCCAATCCACGCCTACCCGAACGACTACTGGCGGTTCACGCCCGAGGCGTTTCGAAAACTGGCCGCGCGGTTCGCCTGCGCTGCGGTGTACCGCAGCGGCGACGCGCGGTTCCCGCACACGGTGGCCGCGGTAGCCTGCGGACCGGACTACGCGGCCGAGCGGCTCGAGGACCTGGCCGAACCGGTTCGAGCGATCGACGTGCCGGCCCCGCTCAGCGTCGAAGGGCGTGCGGGCCGATTGATCCGGCACCTGGCCGGCAAGCTCGTGGCCCACTGCCCCGAAACGGCCGCGCGCGCCGAATTGCACGGCGCGCTGGCAGATCCCTTCACCCGGCGCGGGTGGGTCGCGGTCACGGGCCAGTGGGTGCAGGGCTGGGTCGCGGCCGACGGGGTGCGGGACGCCGAGATTTGGGCCGGAGACCGACGTGTGCACCAGACGCGGCTCACTTTGCCGCGGCCGGACGTCGCCGCGCAGCTCGGACTAGACCCGGAGCTGCCGATCGGTTTCCGCGACCTGCTGCGACTCGACGGCCTGGGGGATATCATCGGGCCGCTCCGCCTGGTCGGCGTGAGCGGCGACGGCGCGCGGCGCACGGCCGCGGTCACCCCCCCCGGGCTGCTGATCGGAAAACTCTCGCCGGAGGCCGGTTTCATGCTGCACTCGTTCGATCGCCGTGCCGAGGCCGACCCGCGCGCCGCCGCACGCCGGCTCATTGAGGATCTCTGCACCCGCGGCGAACGCGTCAGCGTCGACCTCGGCTGCGGCTTCCGCAAGCGGGGCACAATCGGCATCGACGCCCATCGCGATGGAACGAGCGCCGACCTGATCTGCCGGCTCGGCTTCGAACCGATCCCGCTTGACGACGCCTGTGCCGACGAGGTGATCGCGAAGAACTTCCTCGAGCACCTGCCGAAGGCGGTGTACTCCGAGCACCAGGGCACCATGGTCTATCCGATCATCGAGCTGTTCAACGAGGTCTGGCGCATCCTCAAGCCGGGCGCGGTCTTCACCAGCATCACCCCGTGCTACCCGAACCCCGAGGTGCATCAGGATCCGACCCACCTCAGCGTCTGGACGCCGGAGAGCATGGCGTACTTCTGCGGCAAGTATCCGGTGTCCCGGTTCTACGGCGTGCGCACGTCGTTCGAACTGGTGGAGAGCCGCGTGGAAGGGTTCTACCTGCACGCCCGGCTACGCAAGCCGCAGGCGGCCGCGGCGTGACGCGGCAATGCGAAATGTGGCCCGCCGCGCCGCGGCGCTAACCTGAGTGTGGCCCGCCGCGCCGCGATAGGCCCCTGCAACACGCCGCTCTCAGGCCGCACGGCTCTGGGAGCCGCGCTCGACCACGATGCGGGCACCCAGGTCGGCAATGCCGGATACGTGATCGACGGGCAGGACCCGGACGAGCAGCACGTCGCAGCGACGCAGGAAGATCACCGGCTTGCCGTCGCGCATCTCACCGCACCCCACGGTGATGTAGTAGTTGCCGGCCCCGAGCCGCAGCGGAATGCGGAATTCGATCGCGACACCTTCGCCCGGCTCGCACGCGCCGATCTCGATGTCCTGGTAGAGTGTGTTCGTGCCGTACACGCAGATCCCCTCGAGCGTCTTGATCGCCATGCCGCAGATCGGCTGTTCAATCCGGCGCGCGAACTCGACCGTGTAGTGCAAGAGCGCGAGATCGCCGCTCGGGAACGACGTCGTCGGCTCTCCCCGTGCGTTGCGCGTCTCGACGCCGGCGATGTCCGCCTCTCCGGTCCCGTACGGGAACTCCTCTTTGCCCACCTCGAGCAACTCGACGGGAACCTGCACAACACGGGGCAGTGGCGGAGGTGTGCGCGGGGCGGCGGCGGGCTCGGCGGCCTGCTCCGGCCGCGCTATGCGGCGGACGGGTCCGGGCCGGCGTGACAGCCCGGCCACCAACCGCGCGTACTCGTGAGCCACGTCGCTAGGCGCGCCGCACGCCGCTACCCGACCCTGCTCGAGCAGCACGACGTGATCGCACAGCGCCTTGACCGTCTCCAGGGAGTGCGAGACGAAGAGGATCGTGCGGCCCGAGCTCTTGATGGATTCGATGGCCGCCATGCACTTGCGTTGGAACATCTCGTCCCCCACCGCCAGCGCCTCGTCGACGATGAGCAGGTCCCGCTCGGCCTGCATCGCGGTGGCGAACGCGAGCCGCATCACCATACCGCTCGAGTACGTCTTCACCGGCTGGTCGAGGAAATCGCCCAGCTCGCTGAACTCGGCGATCCGCTCGTAACGCCGCGCGATCTCGGCCCGGCTCAGGCCGTGGATGCCGGCGTTGATGAACACGTTCTCGCGTCCCGTCTCGTCGTGGTTGAAGCCCGAGCCCAGCTCGAGCAGCGCGGCCACCGTGCCGCGTACCCGCACCGAACCGCTCGTGGGCTGCAGCGTCCCGGCGACCAGCTTGAGCAGCGTGCTCTTGCCCGATCCGTTGCGGCCGATGATGCCCACGGTCCGGCCACGCACCACGTCGAGGTCGATACCGCTCAGCACGCGGATCTCGCGGTGCACGCAGCCCCCCGTGACCGCCTCCCTCAGGCGGTCGAACGGGCGCTGGTACACCCGGTACACCTTGCTCACGCCACGCAACTCGACGACGGGTTCAGAGGACATCGGCGAACGCCTTCTTGAAACTCATGAACAGCAGGTAGCTCGCCCATGCCACAAGGCCTGCCAGCGCGGTCGCGCCGGCCAGGGCCGGCCAGTCGGGTGGCTGGCCGAAGACCGCCACGCGGCGGCAGTTCTCCACAACGCACGCAATCGGGTTGAGCATCGCGATCGGCCGGACCCGCTCCGGCAGACGTGTCACCGGGTAGAACACCGGCGACAGGTAGGTGATGACGCGAATCACCAGTGTCATCGAGTGGGCGGTATCGCGCACGAACACCCCCAGGAAGGCCAGGAAGTAGGCGGCGCCGAGCGCCAGCAGCACCATGGGGACGAGCACGAGCGGCAGGAGCGCGAAGGTGGGCGGGATCCGCCCGAGCACCCACCACACCGCGCCTGCCAGCACGACTACGCTCGGCACGGCACGGGCGACCGCCGCCAGCGCTTGCACGGCGGGCAGCACCTCGAGCGGGAAAACCACGCGGGTAACATAGTTGGGGTTCCGCGTGATGATCTGCGGCGCCGCCGCCGCGACCTCGGAAAAGATAAAGAACGCCACGAGGCTGGCGTACAGCGTGATCGCGTAGAACCCCGCCCCTTCGTTCTCCAGGCTCCCCCAGCGCGCATGGAATACCACCGAGAAGACGAAGGTGTAGATGGCCAAGAGCAGCAGCGGAGTCAGGACGGACCAGACGATGCCCAGGTACGATCCGTCGTAGCGACCCATGACGTCGCGCCGGGTCAGCCGCAGGATCAGGTCCTTGTGCCGAGCAAAATGTCGCCACGCCGCCCAGGGGCTGACGGGGAAGTGCCGGCCGGCGAGCACTCGGCCGATTCGGATCAGCAGCGGCGCATCGTGTGTCGGGCTGCCCGCTGTCCGCATGATGGTGTGCCCCTTGCCCCTGTGCCTGTCACCCTTTGCGGTGTGTAGCTGGGTCTCTCCGAGACCCAGAGCGGGTTTCGCGGAAACCCGACTACACATAAGGGGTATCCAGCCAAACGGACGCACTGCAAAGGCGGGGATGATATGCACGCGAGCCGGATCGGTCAACGCGACTTCCTGTTGACATTTTCGCCCCTTTCGGCCAGAAATCTCGCGCGCCGCGCCAGGCTCTTCTTGGGGAAGATCTCCATGTCTCTAACCGTCGTCGTCCTCGCGATGCATCGCAGCGGAACCTCGTGCGTGACCCGCATGCTGAACCTTTGCGGGATGGACTTGGGCGCCAGGCTGCTTGACGCGCCCAACATCTCGAACATGGAAGGGAAGTGGGAAGCACGCGAAGCGGTCGAAATCAATGAGCGGATTCTGGCCGCGTCCGGCGGCGCGTGGGACCGTGTGCCGGCGCGGCTCGAGGCGGACGAAGAGACGCGAGGCCGCCTGAGCGCGTTCCTCGGGACGCTCGCCGCCTCCCCGGTCGCCGGCTGGAAGGACCCGCGTACCGTGCTGACTTTTCCGCTCTGGCGGCCGCTGCTCGGCGCCTACCGGATCGTCGCATGCCTGCGTCACCCGCAGAGCGTTGCCGAGAGCCTGAGCGAACGCGAGGGCTGGCCGCTCGACAGGGGCTACGATCTCTGGCGCTCCTACAACGAGCGTCTGCTCGCGATCACGCAACAAGAGCCGGACGTGCTATGGTTTGACTTCGACCTGGCGCCCGCCGAGCTCGACCGCGCGCTGCGCGATGCTTGCGCGAGCCTGGGGCTTCCGTACCGAGCGGCGGCGCTCGAGAGTTTCAGCACGTTCCAGCGTCATCATCAGCACCACGAGCCGCCGGCCGAGCCACGTCTGCGCGCCCTCTACGAAGAGCTGCGACGCCGCGCACACCGCTACGACGCGCAGTTCGGAGGCACGGCACCGGCCGGTATTACGGCGCCCGAGCGCTGCGCGAGCGAGGCGGGCGAGTGCGGGGTGCCGGCGGCAACCGGCCAAAGCGATAGCGTTGCGGCGATCGAGCAGCAGATCCAGGACCTGTCACGCGTGGTGAGCAAGCAGAACGCGATTGCCCAGCGCTCGTTCAAGGCCATCCAGCAGCTACCGCAGCGCATCACCGAGCTGGAAGCGCGGCTGACGGCGGCCCTTGTGACGCTCGACGGCGCGCGCGCGGACCGCGATCAGCTGCGCGGCGAACTGAGTGCCGCCGCCCATCGGCTGAACGCCCTGGAATCCGCCGCCGCATCGCTGGAACGCCTGCACGAGCAGCAGCGGCACATCGAGCGTGGCCATGCCGAGCTGCAGGGCGAGTTCGCCATGTTGGCCGAGCGGACGGCCCAGGCGGCCGCCGCGGCGGCCGAAGCACAGCAATTCGTTCGCCGCGTGCGCCGCAATCTGCTTTTCCGCGCGGTGGCTCGTGTCGCACGCGCCGTCCGCCTTTCCCCCGCGACGGGCGCGGCCGCGCCGCCGAGCGGCAGCCTCGAAATGGCCAGCGGCGCGCGCGAGGCGAGCCGGTCGCTTCCGCCCGGTGCTGGTTCGCTTTCACCGGCCTGCCACGGGCCTCACCCGCCCGCCGCGCCGGGTTTGCATCCGCTTTCCGGCAGAGCCGTGCGCAGTGATGCGACGGCCGACGCGGTGAGCGACCCACGGGAAGGGAAGGCGGCCTGATGACGCCGCTGCTGCTTGCCACCCACGGCCGGTGCGGCGGCACCGTGCTGATGGATGCCCTGGCGCGACACCCGGACATCGTCGCCTGCCGGCTCTGGCCGCACGAGCAAAGGCCGGCCTGCCACCTCATGCTCGTGCGGCATCGCAC
>JBGPMX010000074.1:0-11831 GCA_041487215.1 Planctomycetia bacterium
GATGTCCAACCGGCTCTTGGCGTGGGCGCTCAGGAACGCCGTGTAGGCCGCCGCGGCCTCGGCGTGCTGCCCCAGCTCCTGATGGCACCGAGCGCTGCGGAACTCCACCTCGATGCGCCGATCCGGCTCGACGCCGACGGCGAGCGCCTGGCGATAGAACGCGAGCGCCTTGTCGTACTGCGGCTTCTTCTCCCGATCGGCCGGCTGGAAGTAGGCGTCGGCGAACTCGAGGTAGATGGAGGCGATCTCCTGCTTGCGTTCGGTGGAGAGCAGGGTTTTGACCTCCGCCTCGTAGATCTCTTCGGCCGCCTGAAACTCGCCGAGCTTGATGAGTGCCGCGGCCTGCCCGAACCGGGCGCGGCGCGCCCACGGGCTCTCCGCGAGCTCCGCGTCGAATCGAGCGAACGTTTCGATCGCCTCGCGCTCCATGCCGGCCAGGTGCAGCGCCCGGCCCTTCAGGTACGCCAGGTAGTCGGCGTTCTCGGCTGCGCCGGCCAGCAGCTTGTCGATCCGCTCGACCGCTTCGTCGTACCGCCGCTCTTCCATCGCCTCCCGCACGGCCTCGGGAACGTGCGGCGCCTCGCCGATCCGGGGTGGCTCCGCGGCGCGCAGGAACGCGAGGGTCGCCAGGGCGATCACGAGCGGCGCGAAGACCTTGGAGTTACGTTTCATCGGTCGGCTCCTTGCGCAGGGAGAAACAGCGTGTGGTACGCGATGGCGCGAGGCGGTCCATACCCCATAGGACGTCATCGCTCGGCGCGGGGCGCGCGCGTGCCGTTCGAACGGGCTGTCGCTTAGACGAATGGCCGGAAAAAAAGGTTCCTGGCATTCCGTTTGGGTCGGTTCAGGGAAGCGATTCCGGATCGGCGTCCAGCCGCGGTTCCTTCTCTCATCAGTTGCTGGACCCAGATCCTTCGCTGCGCTCGTTCCTCGCTGCGCTCAGGATGACAGAGTGGTCGCGGCCGGTGGTTGAGCTAATGTAGGGTGGGCTCCGCCCACCACCCAGATTTGTCAGCGGTGGGCGAAGCCCACCCTACATGTACGGTTCGAGACGACTATTCGTGCACGCCGCCCCGCTCGGCAATGACGCGCGCCCGGAATTCCTCGATCAGCGCGGCCAGGTTCGCCACCACGCACTCGGCCACCCGGCGCCCTTTCTCGGCGGTCGCCAGCGTCGGGTCGCCCAGCACGCCGGTCTTGGACTGGCGGCTCCACCAATCCATGAACACGAGTGGCGGGGCGCTCTGGAGGTCGTGCCAGTGGAACGCCGCTTTCGCAAAACCGATCTCGCGAGCCGCCTTCGTCATGTCCACCAGCTCGGGGCGGAAGTGCAGCAAGACCGAGGTCTCGAGCTCGCAGGCGTGCGACATGCCGCCCGGCCGCTCGCTCTCACGGACGGTCCCGATCGCCGGCTCGCCCAGCGCCCACCACGACACGCTGGCCGCGATCGCGTCCGTCTGGTTCGTGATGAGCCGGCCGGCAATGTCCAGGAACGGTCGGTTGCTGCCGTGCCCGTTCACGAACAGGATCTTGCGGAAACCGTGGTGCGCCAGGCTCCTGCCGATATCGACCAGATAGGGGATGATCGTGTTCCAACCGATCGCGATGGTTCCCGGAAAGTCGAGATGGTGCTCGTTGAACGAGTACGACACGCGCGGCAGCAGGACGGCGTGCGCGGCCGCGCGCTCCACCGCCCGCCGGCTGAACGTCTCGGCGGTGATCGAGTCCACCGCGAGTGGCAGGTGTGGGCCGTGCTGCTCGGTCGTGCCGACCGGGATCACGCACACCCTGCCGGCGCGTGCCGCGTCGCGCACCTGCGGCCATGCCATCTCTTCGTACAGAAAGCTGGTCATCGGTCATCTCCTGGAGCCGGAGCAAGCCAACCGGGTGGGGTCAGTGTATCGTCCGGAAAGCGGCTTAGGACAGAGAGGCGGGAGCAGGACACGCGGTCTGCGAGGAAGCGCGACACGGCACAGGGTCAACCACGAGGCGAGAACAAGCGGCTGCCGCGCGTCACGAAGCAGCAATATTCCGTCAAGGGTTAGTCAGCCGCCTGCTGAAGGCTGAACCGCCGGCCGGATGACGAGCGATGCCGCCCGAGGGCGTGCGCGAACCCGGCCATGCCGGTCGCCTCGCCGGCGGCGAACAGCAGCCAGGGGAACCGCTCCGGAACGCCGCCGGCCAGGACGGTGCGGGAACTCCAGCAGAACGCGAGCACCAGCAGGGCGCCGCCGGCGACGATCGCGGCCGCATGGGCCGCCGTGAGGGGTAAGCGGCCGCCGCCGGATTCCCGCCCGAGCGCTATCCCCCCGGCCACGATCATGGACAGCGCGACCAGCACGGGCGCGAGCACCGGTGCCGACCACGGGACCGGGATCAGGAACAGGAGGTCCCACGTGAAGAGGCTGGCCGGCCAGCCGATGAGCACCCGCAGGAACGCGTAGTAGGAGACGTCCCAGACGCCGAAGGCGACCAGGAACGCGGCAAACCAGTCCCGCAGGTTGCGCGTCGCGGTGAGCGCCACGGCGGCCAGCATGACCATGGTGCTCGCTTCGCGTGCCAGCTCGGTGCCCAGCCGCCGCACGTGCTCTGGGCCTTCGGCCTCGAGCTGCTCCAGCCGGATCATCGGAAACAGCTCGCCGGCCGCAGCCGCCGGGTAGAGCCGGGCGCGTACCGGGTCGTAGAGCGCGCGCAGGTAGGTCACCAGCGCCGCCTCGACGTAACCGAACGACACGCCGAACAACACCAGTCCCGTTACAAGACGAGCCCGGCACGATCGCTGTGTATCGACTAGAAGGCGATTCCTCATAGGTCCCCCGTCGCGGCCGCCGGAACTCGTCCGAAGCGACGTTCCCGGCGTAGGAAGTCGTTGATCGCGGCTTCAAGGTCCGACCGTGCGAAGTCCTCGCCTCGCGGCCGGTGCCAGTTGTCCGACGAGAAGGCGAACAGGGTAAGGACGCCGACGCCGAGAGCCGGAGCGGCCTCGACCACCTGGCGCACCGCGTCGGCGCCGGCTCGGTGCCCGGCCACGCGCGGCAGGCCACGCGCGGTGGCCCAGCGTCCGTTCCCGTCCATGATGATTGCGACGTGCAGCCGTTCCGTGCGGCGTGCGCCCGGCGCCTGATCACTTTGCATCATAAAGCACTGACCGAAAATTTTTTGCGGACGCCTCACGCCGGCGCCCACCCCCCCTGCGGGGCCGGGCGTCGGGCACGCGACTCGCGTGCCGCCGCCAGCGCATCCGTCACCACGCCCTCGAGAACGGCCAGGTAGTCCAGGAAACGCCGGCGCCCGGAATCGGTGAGCCGGCACAACGTCTGGGAACGGTTCCCCCGCACCCCCTTCCAGACTTCGACCACCCCCGCGTCGGCCAGCACCCGCAAGTGCCGGCTCAGGTTGCCGTCGGTGAGCGAACAGAGCTCTTTGAGATCCGCAAACAACAGCCCCTTCGGGTGCGCGACGAGCGACGCCAGGATGCCGAGGCGGGCGCGCTCGTGGATGATCCGCTCCAGCCCGTCGTAGGCAAAGTGGCCCGTGGCTTCGTCGCGATTCCTCTCAGTACGTCCCATGAGCTCGTTCCAGTGTCCAGTAGAGCACCGCGGCGGCCAGCAGCTGCCCGGCGCCGAACGGGATGCCCATCGCCCACGGGCTGAGCGCCCACGCCCCGCGCGCCAGCGCGATGCACGCCAGCCCCGCGAATAGGTAGAACACGCCGACGCCGAAGGCCGAGCGCGGGAGCAGGCGGTGCGACGCGAAGACACCCAGGCTGAACAGGATCTGCCAGAGCCCGGGCAACAGCCAGGTGCTCTCGGCGGCGAACCGGGCGATCGCATAGGTCAAGAGCGCGCCGGCAACCAGGCACGGCAGAAACTGCTCGACTGCCAGCCGCGTCAGGTCGCACGCCAGCGGCGAACCGGAGCGGCGTGCTCGGAGAGCCATCTCGGCTCCCGCCGCCGCCATGCTGACCAGCGCCACGCCGATCCAGAGCGCGAGGTAATCCGGCAGCCGGCGCATCGGTTCCGGCAGCCAGACGCCCTGAACGAGCGCGGCGGCGAACGCCAGCAGCCCGGAGAAGGCGACCGGCAGCGATCGGTAGCCGCGGAACACGTTCGTGCGCTCGACGCGGAGCCGGATCTCGGCGATCTCGGCGAGTGCGTCGTGAAGCTCCATGATCGCCCCCGCTGGACGGCCCGCGTGCCCGGCCGATGACTTTACGATGCAAAGCATACCGCCATTCGCGCCGGATGCAAGGCCGATGGGCGGCCGCAGCCTCCGCAGCGAATACCGCTCCCAATCGTACTACGATCTCGCGCTTTCATTCTTGGCGCATTCTCCCCATGGGAGAGCCTCTCTTCGCGCACACTTGCTCCCCTCGCCCCACGGGAGCTCCTCTCATGGATCATAGGAGCGAGCGTGGGGAGAGGGGTTGGGGGTGAGGGGTAGTGAAGCGCAAGCCGGGTGAGGGACCTCGCCTGCGGCTACGGGTTAAACGAGCGGCGGAGCCGCAACCAAAGATGCGCCGAGCTCGCGATGAAGTCGCGAGATCGTAGTACGACCACATCATCGGCCCGCTCACGGCTCGGTCAGGATCTCGCGGCGCACCACTCCGTCCGCGTTCTCCAGACGCAGCCCAAGCAGGTGCGCCACCGTCGGCGCCACGTCGACGTTCTCGATCACCCCGAGGCGCACTCCGCCACGCACGCCACGCCCCGAGGCGATAAACACCGCGTTCATCCGCGGGTTCGTGGACAGATACCCGTGCTGCCCAAGCGCGAACCCCTTCGCCACGCTTGGCACAACAAACTCGTCCCCGTCCGGTGAGCCCGAGAAACCGTAGCCGTCCCTGGCCGCCAGGATCAGCTCGGGCACCTGGGGATTGACCTCGGCCGGCGGCAAGCCGTATTCGGCGTAGCGATCCGGCTCGATGATGTCTGCAATCCCCTCCTGGTCCCGGAAGAGCCGCCGCACTGCCTCCTTGTGCTCGTCGCGGTTCTCGGCGTCCGTGATGTACACCATACCGATCCCCCCTTCCGGGAAAACGTGCACCCGCGCTGCGGCGACGACGCCCGGCAGGCCGACCTGGAGCAGGCCGTGCTGGCGCAGCAGCACATTGGGAAGGAGCGTGCGCGGCGTCGGCATGAAACCGTGATCCGACACGATGAACACGGTCGTGTCATCCCGCATGCCGGTTTCGCCCAGCGCGTCCAGCACCCGCCGCACGCAGGTGTCCGCGTACGCCACGGCCGTGTAACCCGCCGGGCTCTGCGGACCCTCTTTGTGATGGGTCGCATCCACGTTCAGCAGGTGAAACAGCAGCTTGTTCGGCCGGCGCTCGCGGATCACGCTCGACGCCGCTCGGGTCCATGCATCGTCGCGCGCCACCGGGCTCGTCGCCTTGAACGCCTTGTCGGTCGCGTCCGCCAGAATGCCCTCGCTCAGGAGCAGGCTGCGGAAACGCGGTGTCATGTATGCCACCCCATCGGGAACGTCGGGGAAGCTATCGTCCAGCGCAGCGCACCCGCGGGTGCACGGCCAGTTGACGTCCGCGGTGCGCAGCCCGGCCGCGTGGGCGGCGTCGTAGAGCGTCTCGGCACGCACGAGCTCCTCCTTGGTCTTGCGCGGGTCGACGTGCACGGGCAGCCCGGGGCCGGGCCGGACCAGCACACCGTTGAACAGCACCGAGTGCTTGTCCGGCCGCACGCCGGTGGCCATCGTCGTGTGATTTGGCCAGGTCACAGAAGGGTTCGAGACCTTCATGCCGTCGGCGACCGCCCCCTCCTGCGCCAGCCCGCGAATCGTCGGCATCGGCACCTTCGGATCGCCGATCAGGTAGGCCGGCAGACCGTCCACGCTGATGATGACCACGTGGCGCTCGGACGGCTCGTGCGCCGGCGCTGCCCATGGAGTCCCGAGGTACAACCATACGCCCAGCATCAATGATCGGAACATCCGCACAAGTCCTCCAGCACGGCGCCGTGCCGATCGCCGGTTTTGTGAAACATAGTTCGACCCACTAAGATAGGAGAATGGCGCGCGAACTCCTAGCCGTTGTGGCGCTCTTTTGTCTTGCTGCCGTCGCCGCGCGTTCCGACACGACAGGACCGCAGCAAGAAGACGAGGAAAGCACGCTGGCTGCCGGGCTCGTCGCGCACTACGCGGCGCCGACCGGCAACGTCGTCCGCGTCGATCCGGACGCCCAGTTCGACTGGGAGTCGGCCAGCCCCGACCCGCGTATCGCCGCGGGGGACTCGTTCCGCGTAACGTGGCGCGGCAAGCTGCTCGTGCCCACGACCGGCAACTACCTGTTTCATTTGCACGCTTCCGGCCGAGTCGGTCTCCGCGTGGCGGGCCGGGTGGTCGTGCCCGCGGGCACCCCGGTCAACGGCTGGGTGGCCGGCGACCGGGTCCCGCTCGAGCGCGGGTACAGCGACGTCGAACTCGAGTTCGAGAAGTCACTCGATCACGCCCGCATCGGTCTGTTCTGGGAGTCGCGTGCCTTCGCGCTCGAACCGATCGCTCCCCGCTGGCTGTTCCACGACAAATCCCCCGCACCCGACGGGCTGCCCTTCGAGCAAGGGGCGGAGCTGGTGCGTGCCTACCGCTGCGCGGCGTGCCACATCGTGCCGGGAAATGACGACCCGCCGCCGGCCCCTTCGCTCGCCCAGCTGGGCGGCCACATCCGCCGCGAATGGCTGGAACGCTGGCTCGAGAGCCCGCACACGACGCGGAGCGATGCGCGCATGCCGGAGTTTGGTCTGAGCCGAGCCGACGCGCAGGCGATCGCGGCTTTTCTGGTCGCGCTGCCGAACCCGGCGGCGCGGGCCGCGCGCGCGACGCCGGGCCGATCCGCTGTGGGGGAGCAGCTTTTTCGTTCGCTCGGGTGCCTGGCCTGCCACCGGCTCGGCGACACGGGCGGTACGGGTCCGTTCGCCGGCGGCGCGCTGGACGGCATCGGCGCCAAGCGGTCTGCGGACCACCTGCGCCTCTGGCTTACGAAGCCGGCGAGCGTCAACCCGGATCACCGCATGCCGGTCTTCGCGCTGACCGCAGAGGAGGCAAGCGACCTGGCAAGCTTCCTCGGTGCGTTGGGGAGTGCCGAGGCCGAGCCGGCGGCGGCGGCGGCCGAGCCGCTCGCCGGGCAAGGACGCGAGCTCGTGATCACGCACCGCTGCGCCGCCTGCCACGCCATACCGGGGCTCGAGCGGCCGGCACGGGCCGCCGGCCTCTTGGCTCGGTCCGCTGATCGCCGAAGCCCCCTCGACTGGAAACGGAGCTGCCTGGGCAGCCCGGATAGCATGCGGGGACGGCCGGGTTACGATCTGCCGGCCGAGCAGATTGCCGCGCTGCGCGGTTTTGTCGACCAGCTGCCCGAACGAACGGCGCCGCCGAGCGAGTTCGAACGCGGCCGCCGGCTGCTGTCCGAATCGAATTGCCTGGCATGCCACGCGCGCGATCTTGCCCGCGGGCTGGAGCCCGCGAGCGCAGACGGCCCGCACACCGGCGATGCGGCCGACGCCCAAGCCGGACTGCGTGGCGAGCTCGAGCCGCCGTCGCTCACCGCGGTCGGGGACAAGTTCCTGGACGATGTCCTCGCACGCCTGGTCCAGGGAGCGCTGCCGCCGCGCCGCCCCTGGCTCAAGGTCCGCATGCCGCGTTTCGCGCACAGCGACGCCGATCAGTCCGCGATCCTATCGTTCCTGGTCCGGCATGACCGCATTCCCGAGCGGCCGGGGGCGGTGGCGTCCGCGCGCCCCGCGGCCGCGCCCGCACTGCCGGCGACAACGCGGACAGGGTCCGCGGCGCAAAAGCCCGCAGTGCGCGGCGACGCGGCGACGCGTGGCACGTTGCCGCCTGATTCCGATCCGGCCGCCGCCCCGCCGCCGGGTCGCCGGGCCGCAGCGGCCACGGACCATGGCGGGGACTCATCTCCGGCCGCGCTCGACCCCGCCGCCGCGTTGGCCGCGGGACACCAGCTGGTCTCGCCGCGCGGGTTCGGCTGCATGTCGTGCCACACGCTCGGCAAACACCAGCCGAAGGGGATCGCCGTGCACGCACGCGGCTCGGACCTGGTCGGCATCGGCGCCCGTGTACGGCACGCGTGGTTTCTGCGCTGGGTGAAGGACCCCGCGCGCATCGTGCCGGGCATGGAGATGCCGTCGATCACCGTCCCGGTGGCCGGGCTGCTCGACGGCCGCGTGGAGACGCAAATCGAGGCGCTCTGGCAGGCACTCAATTCGCCGTCGTTCGTTGTGCCGAGCGATCGCGACAGTGCCGAGCAGATTCTGGCGCTCGGCGCGAAGGACACGCCGGAAGTCCTGCGCGACGTCATTTTCGATTGCCCACCGGGCAGCGGCTGGTGCACGCGCTCGTTCGCCGTCGGGCTGCCGAACCGGCACAATCTCTTGATCGATCTGGACTCGATGTCGCTGCGCGGCTGGTGGATCGGGGATTTTGCACGCGAGCGCACCGAGGCGAAGACCTGGCTCTGGGAACCCGCGGGGCTCCCCGTTTGGTCGCGCGCAGCCGAGATGACCACGGTGGCACTGCGGCGACGCGACAGCGGGGAGATCGCTGTCGCTCAGAAGGAGGGGCAAACCGTCGGCTGGCTCGAGGGCTGGGAGCGCTCGGCGGCATCCGTGAGCCTATCGTACCGCCTGCGCTTCGTCGGCCTGCGCTGGGTCCGCGTGCGTGAGACGATCCGCGCGACCGAGCCGAGCGGGCCGCCGGGCTTCGTACGCGATCTGGTGATGAGCAATGTCCCCGCCGAATTCGAAGCGGTTGCGCTGGAGCCGGCGCGCGATACGGCCCGCGTTACCGCGAACCGTCTCACGCGGACCGGTCCGCTCGGTGCGACGACGGTCGAAGCACCGGGCGGGACCATGTGGCAAGCTGCCGCAGCGGGGGCGCCGGCAGACGCCGCGTTCGCGGTGCCGGGCGCCCCGGACGCATCCGGCGACGCGAGCTACCATCTCACGCTGCGCTATACCGCCTCATTCGTTACGCCGCGCTCCGCGGAACGCCCGGCGCGACCCGAGCAGGTCCCCACGCTGACGCGCCGCGGCGCTGCCGCGGCGCCCGCCGCGCGGCGCGCCCCGGAGCAGCTCTCGGTGCTGCCCGGGTACGAGGCGACTCGCCTGCCGCTGGACCCATCGGTCATGCCGACGGCGATCGCGTTTCGCCCGGACGGCACCCCCGTCGTGTGCTCGCTCCGCGGAGAGGTCCTGCTCGCTCGAGACACGGACGGCGACGGCATCGAAGACACCTGGACGGTCTTCAGCGATCACCTGGCCGCGCCGTTCGGCGTGCTGACCGACGGCGACGATGTCATCGTGAGCCACAAGCCGGAAGTCGTGCGGTTGGTGGATTCGGACGGTGACGGCCGAGCCGATCAGGCCCGAGTGATCGCGACCGGGTGGGGGTACGACCCGGACTACCACGACTGGACGTTCGGGCTGGTGCGCGATTCGCAGAGGAACCTCTACGTGACGCTGGGGAGCGATTACCAATCGCCGAAACGTCCCGAGGCAGCCCGTCCGCTCCGCGGGCATGCCCTGCGCATCGCGCCGACGGGGAACATCGAGGATCTGGCACGCGGTCTGCGCTTCGCCGTGGGGCTGGCCATCAACCGCGAGGATCAGGTTTTCTTCAGCGACAACCAGGGGGTGCAGAACACGTTCAACGAGATCAACCACCTGGTTCCAAGCGCGCGCTACGGCGTCCCCGCTCTGGCCGACCCGCCGGCCGACCAGGATGCCTGGCCCGAGCGCAAGGCGGCCATCGAGATCCCGCACCCGCTCACGCGCAGCGTCAACGGCATCTGCTTCCTCGACAGCGGCGGCGACCGTTCGCGCTCGGTCTTCGGCCCCTTCGCCAGGCACGGCGTCGGCTGCGAGTACGACACGCGCGGGCTCATCCGCTTCACGCTTCAGAAGGTCGGCGATACCTACCAGGGGGCGTGCTACCCGTTCAGCCTGCTCGAGGGGCTCGAGGGGTCGGCCGGTGCCACAGCGTCCTCGGGTGCCGGCAGCGACCGGGCCGAACCGGTTTTGGCGGCGGCGGGCGGCGCACCGGACAAGCGCGCGCAGCCTGCGGATCAGCCGGCCGGCGCAGTGCCGCGGGACACGCGAAGTCAGTTCCTCGGCCCGATTGCCTGCGCGGTCAGCCCGAACGGCGACCTCTACGTCGGGGGCATGCGCGATTCCGGCTGGGGGGGCGGTAACAACGTCGGCGAACTGGTGCGGATTCGGCCGCACGGCGTGCTGCCGCTCGGCGTGCGCGAGGTCCGCGCGTTTCGAAACGGATTCGTGATCGGCTTCACCGGTCCCGTGCAGCGAAAGGCCGCCGACGATCCGGCGCAGTACTCGATCTCGAGTTATCGGCGTATCTGGCGCGGAACCTACGCGACTCCGGACAGCGACCGCCGCAACGAGACGGTGCATTCGGTGCGCGTGACGGACGACGGGCGATCGGTCGTGCTCATGCTGGACGGCATGCGTGCCGGATTCGTCTACGACATCCATGTCCGGTCGGTCGCGCCCGACGCCGCCAGCCTCTGGCCCGCCGATGCATACTACACGCTCAACCAGATCCCGGACGCGAGTGCGGCGGATCTGGTAAGGATCTCTGGACGATGAAACGCAATCGGCCGCAAGCGAGCCCGGCCGACTCGTTCACCTCCTTGTCCGTAGCCATGGTGGAATCGTCTTCTCGCGCTTCCGGCCCGAGCGGACCCAACGGTATGATGAATGCGCGTGGCCGGCGCCCGGCGACCGCGGCACCACCACGGCATCGCCCAACCGAGCGAACGTTGTTGCCGGGAGCGATCTTCGAACGACCTGCCCCGATCGCCCGCGCCGCTGACTCGGCGTCCCTCCCGATGAGAGATCGAGCGCACTACGACCCGCCCGCACCTTCCCGGAGAGCCCCCCATGCTGCGTTGGATCGCCCGCCTGATCACCGGTGTCCTTGCCGCCTGCTCTTTCCTGGAGGCTGTGCACGCCGAGAACTGGCCGTGCTGGCGTGGGCCGCGCGGCGACGGGACGAGCATCGAGAGCGGGATCCCGGTAGCCTGGCGGCCGGCCGAGAACATCGCCTGGAAGAGCGAAGTCCCCGGAGAGGGGCACGCGTCGCCGATCGTCTGGGGGGACCGCATCTTCGTGGTCTCGGCCGTCACCCAAGATATGGACCGGGTACTGGTCGCACTCGATCGCCGCACCGGGCAGCGGCTCTGGGAACGCACCGTACTGCACTCGCCGCTCGAGCCCAAGCACCGCCTGAACAGCTACGCATCCAGCACTCCCGCGACCGATGGCAAACTCGTTTACGTGACGTTCCTCGATCGCGGCGATATGGTCGTGACCGCGTACGATTTCGACGGCAACCAGAAGTGGATGGCCCGCCCGGGCCCGTTCAAGAGCGTGCACGGGTTTTGCAGCTCGCCCGTGCTGTACAAGGACAAGATCATCATCAACGGCGATCACGACGGCGACGCCTACCTGGTCGCGCTCGATCGAGCCAGCGGCAAGCCGATCTGGAAAGTGGACCGCGAGAACAAGACGCGCAGCTACTGCACGCCGATCATCCGCGACCTTGCCGGCCGCACGCAGATGTTGCTCTCGGGCAGCAAATGCGTGGCGAGTTACGACCCGAACGACGGCTCGCGGCACTGGATCATCGATGGGCCGACCGAGCAGTTCGTGGCGTCCCCGGTCACCACCCATGGCCTGGTGTTCATCACCGGGGGATTCCCGGATCACCACATCATCGCGATCGATCCCGGTGGCAGCGGCAACATCACGGACACGAACATCCGCTGGCACGAGACAACGGGC